>JAFTGC010000006.1 GCA_017458105.1 Ruminococcus sp.
TCTTAACACTTTCATTGTATAATTAACCTGCTTTCTTTGAGATTTGTGTGCAATTAAATTATACACTGAAAGCATTAACCGGGCAACCCCTTCGGGCTACCCGGTTTCTTTTTTTGGGAACTTAATGCGACAGCCCCTTTAATATATTCCCTGCACGGTGACTTCTCCGCTTAAAACGGTTTCCTCTGTGCCGTCATCAAGGGTTACAATCAACTCGCCCTCTTTGCTTATGTCGGTTGCCGTGCCGACGATTTCTTCGTTTTTTCTGTAAAAGGTTACTGTTCTGTCAAGGGTTGCACAGGCGTCCTTGTACATCTTCATATATCTGTGGTTAAAACGGTAGTCACCGTTGGTCAGGATTTTTTCCATTTTTTTGAGTATCAGTGCAAGCAGCTTGCTTTTGTTTACAAGTCGGTCGCTCTCTATTGTACAGGAGGTCGCTTTGTATGCGATTTCCTGCGGGAAAGACTTGTTAAGCACATTTATGCCTATCCCCACAACTATGTAGTCAACACGGTCAGTCTCACAGCTCATTTCGGTGAGGATTCCGCAAATTTTTTTGTTGCCCACGATAATATCGTTGGGCCATTTTATTTCGGCTTCAAAATCGCCGTCAAAATATTCGTTGAGTGCTCTTACAACTGCAAGTCCGCACAGCGGAGTTACCGCCGAAACATCCCGCGGGGCAATAGCCGGGCGTAAAAGAACCGAAAAACACAGGCTGTCGTCCATTTTGCTCTCCCATGTTCTGCCAAGCCTGCCTTTGCCCTTTGTTTGTTCCCTTGCAGTTACAACTGTTCCTGCCGGTGAGTCGGGGGCTATGCTTTTCAGATAATCGTTAGTGCTGCCAACGCTTTCAAGAACGGTTATGTTTCTGCCGAAAACATCGGTTTTGAGGCAGCTTTTCACTTCAATCTCGCTGATAATATCAGGCGAAGAAACCAGCCTGTAGCCCTTGTTTGTAACGGACTCAATGTTATACCCCTCTGCCTTAAGGGCTTTGATTGCCTTCCATACGGCGGTACGGCTTACTCCGAAAAACTCACAAAGCTGTTGACCGCTGACAAACCCGTCCATACCCTTGAGAACATGTATAATCTTTTCTTTCATACCAATTGCCTCACTTTATGTTTTTCTTGTAAATCATATTAAGCCCGTCAAGCAGAAGGTTGCTGTCATAAATTACATTCCTTTTGCAAACAGCAACAACCGCCTCGGAGTTGCCTCCCGTGGCAACAATGGTAACTTCTTCGCCGAGCTCTCCTTCAATTCTTTCGGCAAGTCCGTCAATCATAGAAGCTGTTCCGTACATTGCTCCGCTTTTCATACAGTCAATTGTGTTTTTGCCTACAACCTTCTCGGGCTTTTCCAGGCTGATTCTCGGCAGTTGGCTTGTCTGTGATGAAAGTGCGTCCTGGCTTATCCTTATGCCGGGTATTATCAGTCCGCCAAGGTAATTTTTGTTCCTGTCAATTACCGAAACCGTGGTTGCCGTGCCCATATCCAAAATAATGCACGGCAATTTGTATTTTCCGATTGCTGCAACGGCGTCTGCAACCTGGTCGCTGCCAAGCTGTGCCGGGTTGTCAATTTTGATGTTAAGCCCCGTCTTTAGTCCGGGACCTAATATCATAGGTTCAATTTCCGTGAGTTTTTTGATTGCTCTTCTCAGTGTTAAAATAAGCGGAGGTACTACCGACGATATTATAACGCCGTCAATATCCTCAATATCTGTGCCGTTCATAGCGAGCATACCGCTGAAAAGCAGGGCATATTCGTCTGAGGTTTTCAGCTTGTCGGTGGCAAGTCTGCCCGTAAAAAGAATTGTATCATTTTCAATTGTACCTATTACAATATTTGTGTTGCCTATATCCAATGCAAGAATCATACGGTATCTCCTGTTTTTCACAAATTTCTAAAATATCACATATAAATTATGCCTTATTTTTTAATTAAAATCAAGTGTAAATATGCAAAATGTAAATTTATAAATGCACAACCGTTAATTTAATAAGCGGTTCCCTTGATTTTTTTTCGGCATTTGATATAATTGAACCATATGTAATTAAAGTTTTAAAGGAGCTGTTTGTATGCAGCGTAAAACGGTAGTAATCGGCGTTACGGGCGGAATTGCCGCATATAAAATCCCGAATCTTGTGTCAATGCTGGTAAAATCGGGTTATGATGTTGAGGTTATAATGACAAAAAACGCACTGAATTTTATAACTCCCAATACCTTTGAAGCACTCACAAAAAGGCGTTGTGTTTTAGATACCTTTGACAGAAGTTTCAGCTTTGAGGTTGAGCACATCAGCCTTGCCCAAAAGGCTGATTATTTTATGATTGCACCCTGCACGGCAAATGTAATCGGCAAAATTGCAAACGGCATAGCGGACGATATGCTTACAACCACCGTTATGGCGGCAAAGTGCAAAAAGGTGATTGTACCTGCAATGAATACCGATATGTACGAGAACAGCATTGTTCAGCAGAACTTAGAAAAGCTTCGCCTCCACGGTTATGAGGTTATTGAGCCCGCAAGTGGCCGCCTTGCCTGCGGTGCTGTCGGCAAAGGCAAAATGCCCGAGCCCGGCGTTTTGTTTCAGTACATTGAAAAGGACTGCAGGTTTGAAAAGGATATGCACGGGCTTAAAGTTTTGGTTACAGCCGGAGCAACCGTTGAAAAGATTGACCCTGTCCGCTATATAACAAACCATTCAACAGGCAAAATGGGCTACGCAATAGCACGCAACGCAATGCTAAGGGGGGCAGAGGTTACCCTCGTCAGCGGAAAAACCTCTTTGCCCGATGTTCCGTTCGTAAATAAAATTGATGTTGACTCTGCCGAAGATATGTTCAATGCCGTTGTCGAAAATTTTCTTGATATGGATATTATCGTCAAGTCGGCGGCTGTTGCCGACTTTACCCCGGAAACAACCTTTGGCGACAAAGTAAAAAAATCCGACGGAGTTCTCGATGTTATCAGAATGAAGCCGACCAAGGATATTTTAGGCTATATCGGAAACAATAGGAAAGATGGGCAGTTTATTTGCGGATTTTCAATGGAAACCAAAAATCTGCTCGAAAATTCCAGAGCAAAGCTCAACCGAAAAAATATTGATATGATAGTTGCCAACAATTTAAGAACCGAGGGTGCCGGCTTTGGTACCGACACAAATGTGGTTACTTTTATAACAAAAACAGATGAGGAAGAACTGCCTGTTATGAGTAAAGACGAGGTCGCAAAACATTTGTTTGATAAGATAATGTCGAAAAAAAACCGCAATTGATGTCACAAAATGGCTTTTAATGTGATTTTTTAAATAAAATTATGCAAAATCGAGGCTATAATTCTTTAAGAGAATATTATAAAAATGTGATTGTGTTATTATATGCTTGCTAAAAAGTGTATATTGATAATTTCAATACCATTCAAAAGGCATAACAGTTTTTGTGATTGGTATCAGTACAAACCGGAGGCTAAACAATGGAGATTAGCGAAATTAAGCAGTTGCAAATCAATGCAACAAAGGCAAGAATAGGTGCTGTAATCGGTACTTACCATGCTAAGTCCGGACATCCGGGCGGATCACTCTCCGCTGCAGATGTTTTTACTTACCTGTACTTTAAAGAAATGAATGTAGACCCTGAAAATCCTGATTGGGCTGACAGGGATCGTTTTGTGCTTTCAAAGGGGCATTGTGCACCGTCGCTTTATGCAATACTTGCACTTAAAGGCTTTTTTGATTGGGATGAGCTCAAGAGCCTTCGCCATGTTGGTGCAATGCTTCAGGGTCATCCTGATATGAAGGGTACCCCTGGTATTGATATGAGCACAGGTTCACTCGGTCAGGGCATTTCAACAGCCTGCGGAATGGCAATCGCCGCAAAGTTAGACAACAAAAGCTACCGTGTATATACCGTACTCGGTGACGGCGAGTGCGAAGAAGGTCAGGTTTGGGAGGCTGCCATGTTTGCTTCTCACAATAACCTTGATAACCTCGTTGTGGTTGTAGACCAAAACGGTTTGCAAATTGACGGTACTGTAGCAGAGGTTGGCGGTATTGAGCCATTAGACAAAAAGTTTGAGTCCTTCGGTTTTAATGTTATTAAAGTAAACGGCCACGACTTTAACGAGCTTGACGAGGCTTTTTCAAAGGCAAAGGCAACAAAGGGCGTGCCTACGGCAATCCTTATGAAAACAGTCAAGGGCAAGGGCGTAAGCTTTATGGAAAATCAGGTTGGCTGGCACGGCAAGGCAACCAACGACGAAGAGTATAAAATTGCTATAGCTGAGCTTGAAGGTCAGCTCAAAGAACTGGAGGGTTAAGCATAATGGCAGATAAGGTAACTAAAGCAACCAGAGAGAGCTTCGGCGAGGCTCTTTGCGAGCTTGCTCAAAGCGACGAAGATATAATTGTTCTTGACGCTGACCTTTCGGCAGCAACAAAGACTTCTATTTTCAGCAAAAAATATCCTGAAAGATTCATCAACTGCGGTATTGCAGAGTGTAACATGGTTGGCGTTGCGGCAGGCCTTGCTGCTGCAGGCAAAAAGCCGGTGGCGGCTTCTTTTGCAATGTTTGCAACGGGCAGAGCTTTCGAGCAGATTCGTAACTCTGTTGCCTACCCTAACCTCAATGTTAAGATTGCAGGCTCGCACGCAGGTATCTCCACAGGCGAGGACGGTGCCACACACCAGTGCCTTGAGGATATTGGTGTTATGAGGACAATCCCTAATATGGTGGTTCTCAACCCTGCTGACCATTGGGAGATGATGGCAGCCACAAAAGCTGCCCTTGAGCATAACGGCCCTGTTTACATCAGACTCGGCAGATTGGCAATTGATTCATTTAACGACCCTGAAACATATAATTTTGAGCTTGGCAAGGGTATTACTCTGCACGAGGGCGACGATGTGACTGTTATTGCAACAGGCCTTGTTGTCAACGAGGCTAAGAAGGCTGTTGAGGCACTTGAGAGCGAGGGCATCAACGCCCGTCTTATCAATATCCACACAATCAAGCCGATTGACAAGGATATTATCATCAAGGCAGCTAAAGAAACAGGCAAGATTATTACGGTTGAGGAGCATAACATAATCGGCGGTTTGGCTGACGCAGTTTGCGAGGTTACCTCACAGTATTGCCCGGTACCTGTTACAAGAATCGGTGTAAACGACCGATTCGGCTACTCAGGTCCTGCATGGGAGCTTCTTGAAATTTTCGGTCTTACCGAAACAAACATCAAGAAGGTTATTACACAGGTTGTAAACAGTTAAATTTAATAAAAAAGGGGTTGTATCTTGCGGTACAACCCTTTTTTGAATGGTGATATTTTGAAGATAAAAGTAATTTTAACCGGCGGAACTGTCGGCAGTAACAACCAAAACGGCATAATCCGTAACTCTCCGAAAAATAATGTGGTTGATTTTTGGCTTGAGAAAAATCCGTGTGATATTGAGTTTGTCAGCGTTATGCCGTACTCAATTCTTTCTGAAAATTTAACGCTTGAAAACTGGCAAATGCTGATAAACGAACTTCAAAAAGATTATTCCGCCTTTGACGGAATAATCATAACCCACGGCAGCGACACGCTTTCGTACACCTCGGCAATGGTTGCCGTTTACTGCAAAGATTTTTCTATCCCTGTTGTTCTTACAGGTTCAGATAAGGTGCTCAGCGACAAAAAGGCAAATGGTCTGCCCAACTTTGGCAAGGCGGTTGAACTTATAAGAAAAAATCAAATCGGTGTGTGGACGGTGTTCAATGAGGTTTATCCGTCTGATTCGGTTTGTGAAGCAGATTGTTTTACCGACAGATTCTCGCTCGGGAGTTGTACTCCGATCGACTTTAAGCCAGAAAGGAATGTTGCTCTGAAAAAGCGCGTGCTGATTATTAAAGAGTATCCGTTTGCAGATTACGACATTCTCACTCTTACCGAGGATATAAAAGCGGTTCTGTTGGTTGGCTACCACAGCGGTACAGCAAACGAAAAATCGGTTGCAAAGCTTGCGGAAAAGTGCAAAACCAACGGAGTTTTGCTGTATTTGCAGGGATTAAAAAGAAAATCGGGGATTTATTCTTCAACCGATAAAATTATAAAATCCGGGGTAAAACCGCTATTTGATGTAACCGCCGAGTACGCTTTTGCGTATTTAACATTTTTGATAAATCTATAAAATTAGGTGTTCTTTAAAAATTCTGTCATAACTTTTATAGAGTTTTCTGCGGCTAAGAATTTGAATTTATCAAAATCGGCTCCGGTGTTTGTTTCAAGATCATCACTTATGGAGCGTATTACAGCGTAAGGAACTTTGTTACGGTAGCAAACATGGCCTACGGCTCCGCCCTCCATTTCACAGCATAACGCACCGAAAGCGTCTGCAATAAATTTGCGTTTGTTAATGCTTGCTATGAAAATATCGCCTGTTGCAATTCTTCCTATTTTCACATTTACGCCGTCAAGCACCTTACAGCACCGGTACAGCTTTTCGTATGTAGCTTTGTCGGCAGGTATGTCAATCCGCTTTTCGTCTGTGTACCAGATTTCGCCCCTTGGGTCGCCCAGCTCGGTTCCGTTCATATCGTGCTGAACGCAGTCATTTGAAATTACAATATCGCCTATTTTCAATTCATTAGACAAACTTCCTGCAATACCCGAGTTGATAATTACATCGGGCTTGTAGTAGTCAATCATAATCTGAGTGCCTATGGCGGCGTTCACCTTGCCTATACCGCACTCCAGCAATACAACATCTTTGTTGTCGATTGTTCCGCTGAAAAAGTCCAGCCCTGCAACTGTCTTTTTGTTAAATTCGGGCATCAGTGCAATTAGCCCGTCAACCTCAATTTTTAACGCACAAATTATTCCTACCATAATTTTACTCCTATTCCATATTACCTGTTTCATACATTATAATTGTAAGGGCGGCAAGGGGGGCGGTTTCTGCCCTTAAAATCCTTTTGCCGAGGGTTGCCTTTTGCCCTCCGCTTTCGGTTACAAGTGCAACCTCTTCGCTGCTGAATCCACCCTCACTGCCGATAAATATGCTGATTTTTTCGGGCTTATTGCCGAGAATTTTCCTGACGATTTCTCCGCCAAGCTCATAAAAAATTATCTTTTTGCCGTCTGCCGAATCAACTGCTTCTTTAAATGAAACACACTTGCCGATTTTTGGAATTATCCCACGCCCGCTCTGCATTGCAGCCTGCTTTGCAATTTTTTGCCAGCGAGGGATTTTTTTGCTAAGTGACTTTTTATCGGGTCTGCTTATGCACCGTGATGAAATCATCGGCACAATTTTTGTTACCCCCAACTCCACAGCCTTTTGGATTATAAATTCCATTTTATCACCTTTTGGCAAAGCCTGGTATAGGGTAACTTCAATGTTTGGTTCGGCGTCGCTGAGTTTACTTGAAAGTATTTTTACCGAGACCGTGTCGGCAGAAATATCTTCTATTATGCTGTCGTGTACCGTTCCCGAGGGGGAGCAAAGCGTCAGACCCTCGCCCTTGTTCATTCTCAGGCTTTTAGCAATGTGCCTGCCGTCCTCGCCGTACAGCGTGTACTCATTTGCGACAATTTCTTCATCTATGAAAAAATGCGGCATATAAAATCTCCTGTATTGATGTTTTTTGGTGCAACAATTCCATATAATTAATATAACAGAAATTAATAACAATTGCAATAATAAAACTTTTCTGTTAAAATAAATTTGAGGTGATAAAGGTGGCAGTGTCGATTACTGATAAAGATTACGAAGAGCTTTTAAATAGATACAAAAATCAGATTCCCGAGCAAATGCTTGTTGAGGCGTTGATTGAAAAAAACTTAAAAATATCCACAGCCGAAAGCTGTACAGGCGGTATGGTGTCGGAAAAAATAACCAATGTCAGCGGTTCAAGCAATGTTTTCGACTGCGGAGTGTGTTCCTATGCAAATTATATAAAAGAAAAGCTTTTGGGTGTGGCACATAACACTTTGCAGACAGTTGGTGCAGTAAGCGAAGAAACCGCCGAGCAAATGGCAGAAGGCATAAAAAAGCTTGCTTGTGCTGATATAGGTGTATCAACAACAGGCATAGCAGGGCCTACAGGCGGCACCGTGGATAAGCCGGTGGGGCTTGTTTATATGGCGGTTGCGGTTGAGGGCAAGACAACCGTATATAGAGCTGAGCTTTGCAAAAGTGAAAAACGCACCCGCTCGCAAATCCGTGATATGGCAAGCAACTTAATTTTGTTGTTGGCATATGAGAAAATTACTAATTAAATGCAATAGAAAATACTTGATTTTTGTCAGGTTTTATGGTAAAATTTAATCGTGAATTTTTGTATTGATGTGTTGTATTGGTATGCTTTGGTACACACTGTTATTTAACATCAGGTAATTCTATGCGGTTAAGATAGAAAGTTTACAATTTATTTGAACGGAGTTGACATTATGGCAAGAGAAGCCGGCATCCTGATGCCGATCACCAGCTTATCCTCTCCTTACGGAATTGGCACGCTGGGCAAAGAGGCTCGTGAGTTTGCGGATTTTCTCAAGAAGGCCGGTCAGAAAATCTGGCAGATCCTTCCTGTTGGTCCTACAAGCTACGGTGACTCTCCTTATCAGTCATTCTCAACCTTTGCAGGCAACCCTTATATGATCGACCTTGATATTCTCAAGGATGAGGGCTTGCTCACTCAGGAGGATATTGATAAGGGTTATTGGGGAGATTCTCAGTACGAGATTGACTATGCTACAATTTATTACTACAGATTTGATGTTCTTAGAGTAGCGTATAACAATTTTAAGAAAACAGCTGATAAAAAGGCGTTCAATTCATTCAAAAGAAAAAACAGCAAGTGGCTGAAAAACTACGCACTGTATATGTCTGTTAAAAAATCTTTTGATATGAAAGCCTGGACAGAATGGCCCGACGAGGCTATTAAGCTGAGGGAACCTGAGGCTATTAAAAAGTATGAGAGAAAGTTCAGGAACGAAATCGGCTTCTGGAGCTTTTTGCAGTTTAAGTTCTATGAGCAATGGGAGGCTTTCCGTGCTTATGTAAACGGACTCGGTATTAAGATTTTGGGCGATATGCCGATCTATGTTGCTATGGACTCTGCAGACACTTGGGCTAATCCGGAAATTTTCTGGTTTGACGAAGATAACGAGCCTGTTTGTGTTGCCGGCTGTCCGCCGGACTATTTCTCCGCAACAGGTCAGCTTTGGGGCAACCCGCTCTATGATTGGGATTATCTGAAAGAAACAAACTACGAGTGGTGGTTTAACCGCATTGCTGCAGCGGCTAAACTGTTTGATATATTAAGGATTGACCATTTCAGAGCATTTGATACCTACTATGCTATACCTTATCCTGCCGAGAACGCAATCGGCGGCGACTGGTACGACGGCCCGGGTATTGAGTTCTTTGAATTGATGAAAGAAAAGCTGGGCGACCTTCCGATTGTTGCCGAAGATTTGGGCGACTTGTTCGACAGTGTTAAGGAACTTTTAGAGGATACAGGCTATCCGGGTATGAAGGTTCTTGAATTTGCTTTTGACAGTGGCGAGTCTAACGACTATCTGCCACATCACTATACAGAAAACTGTGTAGTATATACAGGCACACACGACAACGACACCATTATGGGCTGGCTTGAAACAGCCAAACCTGAGGATGTTGCCTTTGCAAGAAAATATTGTAAAATGCCTGATTGGGAAGCCTTTAACTGGGGGCTTATCAGAACTGCATACGAAAGCGTGGCAAACACTGCTATCATTCAAATGCAGGATATCCTCGGCCTTGGAACAGAGGCAAGGATCAATGTACCGTCAACTCTCGGTGGCAACTGGGTATGGAGAATTGACAGCACAACACTGACCGATGAGCTGGCTGACCAGCTTAGGAATATGGTAATCAACAGTTCAAGACTGGAGGAAAACGAAAATGAGCATAATTGAAAACCTTGAATTAACGGCAAAAAATTCTTACTGTAAAAACCTTAAAGAGCTTTCGCCGTCTGAGCTTCACCTTGCCCTTGGTAAGGCTGTTATGGGCGAAATCACTGAAGACTGGGAAAAGTCAAAGAAAAAGCAGGCAAGCAAGAGAAGAGCCTACTACTTCTCTGCTGAGTTCCTTATGGGCAGAATGGTGTACAACAACCTTTACTGTCTTGGTATTCTTGACGAAACCAAAAAGCTTCTTAAGTCTAAGGGTATTGACATCAATGTGTTTGAAGATATTGACGACGCAGCCCTCGGTAACGGCGGTCTGGGCAGACTTGCAGCTTGTTTCCTTGACTCTGCAGCTACACAGGAAGTTCCGCTCGATGGTTACGGCATCCGCTACAAATACGGCCTTTTCAAACAGCTTATCAAAGACGGTTATCAGGTAGAAGTTGCTGACAACTGGCAGAGATTTGATGACCCATGGTGCATCCGTCGTGAAGAGGACGCAGTTGAGGTTCACTTCCAGGGTCAGACAGTTAAGGCTGTTCCTTACGATATGGCTGTTATCGGTTACGGTGGCAAGAGCATCAACACACTTCGTCTGTGGCAGGCAGAGGCTGTTGAAGAGTTTGACTTCCTTGAGTTCAATGCTTCACACTATGACAAGGCTGTAAAGGCTAAGAATGACGCCGAGAATATTTCACAGGTTCTCTATCCAAATGATAACACACACGAGGGCAAGCTCCTTCGTCTTAAACAGCAGTATTTCTTCTGCTCAGCTTCACTTCAGGATATTATCAAGAGATACAAGGCTAAGTACGGCAACGACTTCAGCAAGTTCTCAGAGCACGCTGCTATCCAGCTTAACGATACACATCCTGTTATCTCTATTCCTGAGCTTGTAAGACTTCTCTCACTTGAGGGCATTGGCTTTGAGCAGGCTCTTGATATTGCTCAGAAGACATTTGCATACACCAACCACACTGTTCTCGGTGAGGCTCTTGAAAAGTGGAACAAGAACCTTGTAAGAGAGCTTATCCCTGAAATCCTCACAATTATTGAGAGAATTGCTATCCATGAGTACAACGATATGCACGCTAAGGGCGTAAGCGACAAACAGTTTGCTGAAAAGATGGCTATCATCGACGGCGACCTCATCCATATGGCAAGACTTGCATGCTATGTTGGTTCATATGTAAACGGTGTTGCATGGATTCATACAGAAATCCTCAAGGACGATGTTCTTAAAGAGTGGTATGAGCTTTATCCTGAGAGATTCCAGAACAAGACAAACGGTATCACACAGAGAAGATGGCTCGGTCTTTGTAACCCTGAGCTCTCTGAGTTTATTACAGAGAGAGTAGGCGACGGCTGGACTAAGGATCTTTCAATTCTCAAGGGTCTTGAAAATGACCTCGACGCTAAGACAGTTCGCTCATTCAACGCTATTAAGAAAAAGAAGAAAACTCAGCTTGCTAAGTACATCAAAGAGGTTGAGGGTGTTGACATTGACCCAACATTCATCTTTGATATTCAGGTTAAAAGACTTCACGAGTATAAAAGACAGCTCCTCAACGCATTCTCCATCCTTGCAATTTATTTCAGATTAAAGAACGGCGAGCTTAAAGACTTCCAGCCAACAGCATTTATCTTTGGTGCAAAGGCTGCTCCGGGTTATGCAAGAGCTAAGGCTATCATCAAGTATATCAACGAGATTGCTAAGCTTGTAAACAACGACCCTGATACAAAGGATAAGCTAAAGGTTCACTTTGTACAGAACTACAATGTATCTTATGCTGAGAAGATTGTTGTTGCCGCTGATGTTTCAGAGCAGATTTCAACAGCAGGTACAGAGGCTTCAGGTACAGGTAATATGAAGTTTATGCTTAACGGTGCTGTTACACTCGGTACATATGACGGTGCTAATGTTGAGATTGCTCAGCAGGCAGGCATTGAAAACGAGTACATCTTCGGTGCAAGAGTTGAAGAGATTGACGCTTTCAAGGCTAACAAGAACTACAACCCAAGAGCTATCTATGACAGCAATCCTGAGATTAAGAAGATTCTTGATACACTCGTTGACGGTACATTCTCCGACAACGGTGCAGTGGGCGAGGGTTCGTTTGCAGAGCTTTATACAGGTCTTCTCAACGGTACATCATGGCACGCACCTGACCATTACTTCTTGCTCCGTGACCTTCCTGATTATATTGAAACAAAGTTAAAGTGCAACAAAGAGTATCAGGACAGAACAGCATTTGGTAAAAAGTGCTTGCTCAACATTGCAAATGCAGGATACTTCTCATCTGACAGAACCATCCTTGAATATGCTAAGGACCTTTGGCATGTAAAATAAATCTGGTAAATATGCTTTAAAAATATGGGCTGTGTCAAGCTAAAACTTGACGCAGCCCATATAAAAATTTGTTAAGAAAGGAAAATTATGAAAAAAAAGAATATTGCGATAATTTCGGCAGCTGCCGTTGTGGTTTGTGCTATTGTTGTAATTATTGTTGTTTGTTTAAGTTCCAAAAGCAAAACTTCTGACGATAACGCTGATACTTCCACAACTGTAGCAACAAATGTGGAAAACAGCACTGCAAATGCAGAAGGTTCAACTTCAACAGATGTGAACGGAAATTCATCCGGCGTAGATAACTCCAATAGTTCCGCAAATAATGACTCAGAAAACAGCTCCGCCGGTTCCGGGAATAATGGTTCGGGTAATATTTCCGGCGGTTCCGCAAGCAACGGCTCGGATAACACTGCCGATAATAATTCATCGGGTGTAAATTCAGGCAGCAACAAAAGTAATAATTCCGGCAACGGTTCCGGTCAGAACTCCGCCGGTAGTTCGAGCAGTAAGAACAACGGAGGAACAAATTCCGCTTCAAGTAATAATGCAAGCTCCAAATCAAATAATAAGAGCAACTCCGACTCCGATAACAGCTCTAACGGCTCCGGCAATAACGGAAGTTCATCAAGCAGTTCATCAGAAATCACTGATGACGGCGGAGAATCGCCAATGATGGACTATGTCGGCGGAGAAATAGAGCTTCCCGCTGATGAATTTGATTAATAATATATATGGGCTGTGCCACTTTTCGGCACAGCCCATTGTTGTAATATTAAAATCACACAAATTCCTCGTTGTAGTTACCTAAAAAGCTGAACTCAGGGAGTTCCTCGCTTAACGCACAAAGCAAGTTCAGAACATTGTCGTCTTTTACGCTGCCCGCAAAGTCAAGGTAAAACAGGTACTCAAAAGGAGCGTTATTCATTGGTCGTGACTCGATTTTGGTCAGGTTCAGCCCTATTGAATTAAACCTGCCAAGCACGCTGTAAAGCGAACCGGTTTTATGCGGAATAGAAAAGCAAAGGCTGATTTTGTCGCTGTTTTCCGGAATAACCAATTTTTTTGAAATAACAATAAACCTTGTTGTGTTGTCTGCACGGTTTGAAATGTTCTTTTTTAAAATTTTTAGTCCGTACTCGTTGGCGGCACTCTCGTTGCAGATTGCCGCAATGTCAATCCGTTTGCTTATGGCAACATCTCGTGCGGCAATTGCGGTATTTGCAGACTGAACTGTTCTGTAGTTAGCCTCTGAAATTTTATCACTGCACTGAGCAAGTGCCTGCGGGTGCGACCAGACTTCTTCAATATATTTTATATCCGACTGAGGAATACAGCATAAGTTGTGGTTTATTGGCAAATCAACCGACTTTACTATGTAAAAGCGGTGTTCGAGTATTAAGTCGTACACATCGACAACCGAGCCTGCACTTGAATTTTCTACAGGAAGAATCCCGTAGTCAGCCTCGCCGTTTTCTATTGCTTTAAAAACCGACTTAAAGTCCCTGTGGAACATAGGGTTGCAGTTGGGGAAAACTATCTTGGTTGCCTCATGGTTGTTGGCACCCGGCAGTCCCTGTGTTGCGATTCGCGTTTTGCGGTCGTAACGCAATTTTTTTGCCGCATTTGTTATTTCTTTTCTTATTTCTTTTCCGGAGCCTACTATGTTGTGCTGTAAAGCCCTCGACAGCTCCATTATGTTTGTGTAGAGAAGTTGTGCGGCATAGCCGTAGGCACCGCCACGGCTCAACATTCCGTCGAGAATTTCCTGCTCGCGTTCGGCATTAAAAATCGGAATGTTATTTTCCTTTTTATAAATACCGACATCACGGGCACAGTTCATTCTTTTTATGAAAAGCTCAAGGAGCTGTTCGTCAATTTCGTTAATTTCCTGTCTAATTTCTTGTAAATCTCTCATATTGTGTCCTCTGAAATTAAGTCAAGTATTGTTACGGCAGTGATTGCCTCAATAACAGGAACTGCTCTGAGAACTATGCAAGGGTCGTGCCTGCCGTTTATTTCAAGAATATCATTTTGCTTAGTTTCAAGATTTACCGTTTCCTGCGGTTGAGCAATTGACGGCGTAGGTTTAGCCGCAACCTTAAAGGTAACAGGCATACCGTTTGTGATTCCGCCCAAAATTCCACCGCAGTTGTTGGTTTTGGTGTAAACATTTCCGTTTGAGTCATATCTAAAGTTGTCATTGCTCTGGCTGCCACGCATTCGGGTAAGGTCAAACCCCTTGCCAAATTCAATGCCTTTCATAGCAGGTATGCCGAAAACCGCCTTTGCGATTCTTCCCTCTATTCCGTCAAACATAGGGTAACCGACCCCTGCTTTTATGCCTACAACCGCACATTCGATTGTGCCACCTACGGAGTCTTTGTCGGCGGCTGCGTCTGAAACCACCTTACGCATCTCTTCCTCTTTTGAGGTATCAATCAGCGGAAATTTACGGTTGAGCAAATCTTCAATTAAATTGTCAGTAATGTTGCAAGGGTCAAAGCTTTCGTCCTCAACATTGCCAATGCTTGCAATATGTGCTGTAACTTTGATGCCTTTTTGTGCGAGTATCTGCTTGCTGACAGCACCCGCAAAAACTATAGGAGCGGTTAGCCTTGCACTAAAGTGACCTCCGCCGGCAATATCATTAAAACCGTTGTATTTGATGTATGCGGTGTAGTCGCTGTGGCCCGGGCGTGGACAGCGTTTAATATTTGAATAATCCTTACTTTTAGTGTTGTTGTTGCGTATAATAGCCGCAAGCGGAGCTCCTGTTGTAGTATTTTCAACTATGCCCGACAGAATTTCGGGCAGGTCGGATTCCTTGCGAGGTGTTGCGGTTTTGTCGTTGCCCGGGGCTCTTCTGCCCATTTCGTGAAGGATTTTATCGGTATCAAGTTTTATACCTGCAGGAAGTCCGTCTATAACAACACCGATAGCCTGCCCGTGACTTTCGCCAAAAACCGAAATTTTAATTTTTTCACCTATTGATGATGCCACTTGCATTACCTCCCAAATTATTAAAATCTTTAAAGAAATCAGGGTAGCTTTTGTTTACAGCCTGCGAATCGGTTACCGTAACATTTTTGCTGCAGATTATTGAGGCTACAGCCCCTGCCATTACAATCCTGTGGTCGTTACTGCCCTCGACCGTACCGCCCTCCAGGTTGCCTTTGCCCTCAATTATAAGACCGTCCTCGGTCTCGATCACTGTGCCACCGAGGCTGTTAATAAGGTTGGCAGTGGTTTTTAAACGGTCGCTTTCTTTTATTCTGAGCCTTTCGGCATTGTAAATTTTGGTTGTGCCGTTTGCTCCGCTTGCACACACTGCAAGCACAGGAACAAGGTCGGGAATTTGGCTGGCGTCAATATCTATGCCGTACAAAGGCGATTTTTTGACGGTTACGGAGTTTTTGTCAATAGCAATGTCTGTTCCGAATTTTTTCATAAGACTGCAAATCTCTTTATCACCCTGAGTAGAGCTTTGGCTCACACCGTTTACGGTGATTTCACCGCCGACTGCCCCTGCAACCATAAAGAACGCCGCCTGGCTCCAGTCGCCCTGAACGGTGTAATCCTGAGGAGTGTAGCGTTGGTTTCCTTTTATAAAGTAGCCGTAATCGGTTGTTTCAACCTCAACGCCAAAGCGGTGCATTGTGTCGATTGTCATATTGATGTAGCCTATGCTTTCCATTGGAGAAGTAAGTACAATTTTGCTGTCACCGCTAAGCAACGGCAAGGCAAGCAGCAGCCCTGTTACAAACTGGCTTGAAACATTGCCCGGCACTTCAAAGGTTCCGCTTTTCAGCTGACCGCTTACAGTCAAAGGCAAACCGCCCTCGGTTACACATTTTACGCCGTTTTTAGGTAGGGTATCAAGGTAAATGCCTATTGGTCTGACCGGAAGTCTGCCCTCGCCTGTGAAGGTTGCCGTCATACCCAGTGCCGAAGCAACAGGTATAAAAAACCTCAGTGTGCTGCCGCTCTCGCAACAGTTGAGTTCAGCTGTTGAATTAGCAAAAAGGTGACTGCTGTCAATCGTCAGTTCGTCACCTTTTAAGTCTGTTTTTGCACCCAGTGCATTTATGCAGGCAATTGTAGCCTTTATATCCTTTGAAAGTGTGATAGGTGAAATCCTGCAAACACCCATAGAAAGTGCCGCACAGATAATCGCCCTGTGGCAGTCACTTTTTGAAGCAGGCACTGTTACCGTACCGCCGAGTTTTGCAGGTTTTATCAGCATATCCGCCATTTTCAGCCCTCCACTGCTTCTATGTAGGCCTGAAAATCCTTCTGCCCCATAGTTTTTACGCAAGCCTTGCCGATTGCGTTGATTACAACAATGTCAATTTTGCTTCCGCTCGCTTTTTTATCCGAGTGGGCAGCAAAGGCGATGTCACGCTTAGAGCTTTCGTCACAAATCGGAAGGTTGTACATCCGGCAAAGCTCGGCAATTTTTTCGGCTGAGCCTTTTGGAGAAGTACCCTCGGCTTCGCTTGCCTTGGTCATCATAACCATACCTATTGCAACAGCCTCGCCGTGAGAAAGCTTTTTGTATTCGTAAATCTTTTCAAGTGCGTGACCGATTGTGTGACCGAAGTTTAACAGCTTACGCTCGCCTGATTCTTTTTCGTCACGCTGAACAATATCTCTTTTAATAGAAACGCACTTGTAGATGGTGCTTTCAATATCAAGCTCGTCAACACCCTTTTTCAGCTGACGGAAAAGTCCCAAAGACTTAATACATCCGTACTTAATTACCTCAGCCATACCGTCATAAAAATATTTTTCCGGAAGGGTGTCGAGGGTGTCAGGGTCAATCAAAACAAGGCTCGGCTGCCAAAAAGCACCTATAAGGTTTTTGCCCTGCTTTATGTCATAGCCGGTTTTTCCGCCAACCGACGAATCCACCTGAGCGAGAAGAGAAGTAGGGATTTGAACAAACTCAATTCCCCTCATAAATGTAGCGGCGGCAAAGCCTGCCATATCGCCCGTTACACCTCCGCCCAGTGCAACAATCATATCCGAACGGGTGATGTTGTTGTCCGCAAGGTGGCTGTAGATGGCTTCAATGGTTTTTGAATTTTTTGAGGTTTCGCCTGCTTTAAATACAAACTCGGTTGCAATAAAGCCCGCCTGTTTTAGCGAAGCCATTACCCTTGGTGTATAAAAATTATGAACATTGCTGTCGGTAATGACAGCAACTCTTGTTGGTGATGAAATTTTTTTAATATATTCACCGCAGTGGTCGATTATACCCCTGTCAATGATGATTTCGTATTTTCTGCCTGTGTTCACTTTAAGCTTTTTCATTCGCCTAAAGCCTCCTTAATCTTGTGACCTTTTTCAAGCAATGCCTTGAGTTCTTCTTTGTCACCGTTTTTTATAGCTGAGCTTATTGCCTGTATGTTATCAATAAGTATATCAAGTTCCTTTTCAAGCGGTTGTTTGTTTTCAAGAAACAGCTCGCTCCATAGCTCGGAATTTATGTTTGCAACCCTTGAAACATCTCTGTAGCTGCCTGCTGAAAATCCCTTGTGATTCATACAGCTGGGCGACATTACATATGCACACGCAAGCACATGAGGAAGCTGACTTGTAAAAGCAATCATTCTGTCGTGTTCCTTAGGCGTAGTTATTTTAATACTGCCAAAGCCCAGCGAAAGATTCAGTTTTGCAACGGTTTCAACCGACTTGCTGTCAGCTTTGCAAGGCACAATTATACAGCTTGCACCTTTAAAAAGTTCGGCGTCGCTCACATCAAAACCGTTTTTTTCCTTGCCTGCCATTGGGTGAACACCCACAAAAGTAAAGCCGTATTTGTGGCTGAGTTCAACCAAATCGCCGCAAATTTCGGTTTTTATACCCGAAGTGTCGGTGATGATTGCCCCTTTTTTAAATTTATTGCCGTTATTTCTTACAAAATCTACAGCAGCACCGGGATATGTGCCGAGGATAACAAGGTCAGCGTCGGCTAAATCGTCTGTAGTGCCTATTTTGTCAATCGCACCAAAGTCAAGTGCTTTTTTCAGTGGAAGGGGACTTCTGTTGATACCTATAACATAGTGTTCGGTATATTTTTTTATTGCTTTGCAGTACGAGCCGCCTATGATACCCAGACCTGAAACTGCAATTTTCATTAAAATCAATCCTTAAAAATCAATTATAAGTCGATTTATTCCATTACATTTTAGCACTTTACAGCGTTAAAAGCAATATAAAACGGTTTATTGTAACGCATTTTTTAGATTTTTGTAGCATTTATGATACTCATTGCAACTTGCAAAGGGCTGTTGTTGCCGTCAATCACAATATCTGCGGCATTTTTATAGAGCGGCATACGCTTGTCATAAAGCTCCTGCATAGCCTTGTCTTTGTCCTCACGCTGCAGCAGCGGGCGGGATTTATCGCCCGAAAGCCTTTCTTTCAGTACATCAAGCGGTACATCAATAAGCACGATTGTACCTGTTTTTTTAAGCACTTCGACATTTCGCTCAAAGGTGAGTGCTCCGCCGCCCGTTGAGATTATTATTCCCTTTTTTTCGGAAAGTTCCTTGCAGGCTTTATGCTCAAGGTCACGAAAGTAGCTTTCGCCGTGCTTTTCAAAAATTTCAGAGATTGTCATTCCCTCGTTTTTTTCGATGTAGCTGTCGGTGTCAATCAGGTTTACTCCCAGCTTACGGCGGAGGTTTTCGCCCACGGTTGTTTTACCGCAGCCCATAAATCCGCACAAAACAATATTTTTAGCCATCACTTGTTCCTCAATTCTTCAATACAGTCAATGCAAAGCTTGTCAATGTCGTCTTTGTTAAACGAAACATTGTTCCACTTTGTTTGTGCAACAACCGCCTGCCATACCAGCATAGCCATACCGCCTACAGCCTTTGAGCCGTTTGCCTTTGCCTTTTGAATCAAAACAGTTTCAAGCGGATTGTAAATTGCATCAAAAACGGACTTTGACTGCAAAATAACGCTGTCGTTTACAGGGCAAAGCTCAGAGTGCGGAAACATACCAACCGGAGTCGCGTTGATAAGCACATCAATTTCGCCCTCTAACTCTGAAATCAGGCAGACCGTTACATTAGCATTGCCGAGTTTTTCAAGCTCGGCTTTTAAAGCGTGAGCCATATTAATATCGTCCGCTCTTACGGCAAGCGTCAGCTCGTTGCCGGCAAGTACGGCTTCATACGCCATTGTTCTTGCTACTCCTCCGCAGCCCAGTATTACCGTTCTGCCTTTAAACGAAATTCCTTCATTTTGCAAAGCCATCAAAAATCCGTCCGGGTCGGTTGTGTAGCCACGGTAAACTCCGTTATCGTTAAAAAATGTATTGACGCTTCCGTAAAGCTTTGCTTTTGGGTCAAGTTCATTTAGAAAAGGAATAATAGCCTGTTTGTGTGGAATTGTAATATTAAAGCCGTTAAGAGCGGAGAGCTCGCTGTCAAATTTTGCTTTGAGTTCCTCGGGCGGAACATCATACACTGTGTAGTCGGCATTTATTCCGGCAAGCTCGAAAAGACGCTTGTGTATAAAGGGTGACATTGTGTGTCCGATAGGGTGACCTATCACTGCATATTTCTTTTTTTGCATTATTACACCTCTAAATTAAAAAAAATAACAGAAAAATTTAAAATAAATATTGACAAAGTTACAATTTACTTATAGTATATTTGTAACGGCTGTGACTATTTTATCAAATATATGGTAATTTGTCTATAGGCAATACCGCACAGATGTTGCGTGTAATGCAAACAGCCAACGATTAATTTTGTTTATTAAAAACAGGAGGCTATTATTATGGTATTGGAAAAGGTAAAGTCTATTTTGGCTGAGCAGTTTGATGTTGAAGAGGACACAATCACAGAGGAAACTTCACTTCAGGATGACCTCGGTGCAGATTCGCTCGACGTTGTAGATTTACTTATGTCTATCGAAGATGAATTTGAGATTGAAGTTCCTGACGAAGATGTTGAAAACATCAAAACAGTCGGTGAGCTTGTTTCATATGTTGAGGCAAATTCATAATTGATCTTAATGCTATTTTAAGGCGGCTGGCGAGTTCAGCCGTCTTTTCTTATTTAAAAATCACGGAAATCAATTTTCGAATTTGACAAAATAAAGCAACATCATGTATACTAAATACATGAAAAGAAACGGAATAACAGAGTATTTCGAGGAAGTCGAAATCACAAAAGAATATGACGGATACTATTACAGCGTATCGGAA
>JAFTGC010000007.1 GCA_017458105.1 Ruminococcus sp.
ATAATAATAAGTTATCCTTTATTAATTCAAAAATTAGACACGGTAAATAATTTTAGGGTCAAAATATAGAATATATTTACCAAGTAGCAATTAATTGAAAAGAGTTTTCTTTTTGACTGATTATTAACCATTGAATTAGCTAGAATCGAAAAACACTTGAAAAGATTTGTAAATGATGGTGAGGGCGTAAAATAAACCTACAGCCATTCAACCATTGAATGTGATTAACAATTAATAGAAAACTTTTTTATGATAGACAATGAAAAAATCATTTTGGGAGAAGTTTTATGAAAAAGAATTATACTTTATCTTTTAATACTTCCAACTTTGGTCGTCCACAGATTTTGCTAATTGGAAACGGTTTAGAGCGAGGTTGTGCCCCTACAATCCCAGATCCGAAAGGTGTAACAAACCAATTATCATGGGATGAGCTTGTTGCTACCATCAGTGTTAAAGGATGTGCTGAATTATCTGAGAAAGAGAATAAAAAGATTCCCTTCCCACTTAAATACTCTTTGCTTTCCGTGCCGGCATCAGCGCCTACCAGAATGGATAAAACAATGATTGACGATGAAGAACACAGATTACAATCAGCGATGAACAAGCTTTCACAACACAGCACTTGGCGACTTGACGAGCTAAAAAAACTCGGAGCCGATCACATTTTGACTACCAATTACAGCTATGGTCTTGAACAATCATTTTTTTCGGGAAAGGACTTTTTTAAAACAACTACCAGAAGCAAATACCGATTTAACCTCAACCCGGAGATAAATAATATAAGCAACAAACCTGTCCGCGAGGTTAACTACCGTATGCATACGGGATATCTTGCTCACAATGAGGATGGCAGTCAAGTCGGTTTATGGCATATTCACGGAGAATGTACTGTTTCACGTGGAGTAGTATTGGGACATGACCGATATGGTCGATTGCTTAGCCGGATTGAATCAATTTGCGGTTCTCAGAAATATCAAGCGATTGAAAAGTCCTTTAGTAGCGTTTCTTTACGTTCGTGGCCGGAGTTGTTCCTGTACGGCGACATTTATATTATCGGTTTTGGCTTTGATCTCAGTGAATTCGACCTCTGGTGGCTGATGAAGCGTAAACAGCGAGAAAGAATGGGAACCGGACGCGTTTATTTTTATGAACAGCCGGACTCAAATAGCTTGACTCAAAAAATGATGCGCGCCCACGGAGCGGAATTACCCGACGTAGGCGCGGCAGCTGGCGATTATGATGATTTTTACGAAAAAGCGTTCGCTGATATTGCGGAGAGAATCAGAGATAATAAAGCCTCGACTGTATTATAGGAAATCTATTCCTGATTTCTGTTAACAGTTTATCACCGCAACCGCTTTATTTGCAGTTTCATAAATACGGAATCATTGAAAATCTGAGGTTAAGGTCAAATTGACTCTCTCAACCCAAATGGAATTGAAACACAGTAAAACTAAAAAGCTTGAAAAGCTGAGATTAATCCACAACAGAGGTACAGCGTCTCCTTGTGACAAAAGTTTTGAATTTATAAAGGAGGAAAACATGAGCGGTATTGCAGCACAGAGAGGGTTTAATGTTCAATCCATTATTGCGATGATTGAATGCCTTACGGATAATAATTGGGACGAAATTAAACTGGAACCGAACACAGTAAAAGATAAAGTTGATTTCATGATGTATCAAGATAACAAAACGCTCAAAGCAATCCAGGTGAAATCAAGTGAAAATCAGTTTGAGCGTTCTGATGTGATAAAATGGTTCAAACAGATTCAGGATGATTGCTATGGTGAAACACAAGATATCATTCTCTACCTTGTTGGTGACGAGTATTCGCAGTCATGTGAAGCATACATTAAGAATAAGTCATGTATAAAAAAGGTTTCACTCAGCCGTTTGGATGATGAATTCGTTAGCAAGCTCGTAGATTACTTTCGCAAGAAGGGCATATACAATGAAATAAAAGTTGCGGATCTTGTGCTTTTAGAAGATGCTTTGTTTTCAATTGTCCACAGGAACAGCACAGATCCGGAACGGCTTAAAAGAGAAACCATTGAAAACCGCTTTCAAAACACAATCAAGTCATTTCCTTACAGAAAAAACTATCTTGAAAATCTCAAATGTTTTTCGGAAAGCTCCAATACTTCTTATATCAAAGATGAATATCTATTTAACATTATTTCTGACTTTCTTCAATATCAATGGACGGACAAGGTATGTGATTTGCTTGTAATCAGAAATCTGCCGGAAGAGATGAAAGAAAAACTGGAAGAAATCATCTCTTTGGAAGAACCGTTTATTAATCGACAAAACAGATGCAAAGATTATTTGCGTGAAACTATTAAAAATCAAACAGACAACAGAATAAAAAAGATAAACAAAAAACTCGTCGAAGATATAAAAAGCATTTCTTTTGGAAGTTGCCTTTTTATATGCGGAAGATACGGTGTTGGAAAGACTCGTCTTTTGCATGAGCTAATGCTTCAGGAAAAGAAAAATAATGATTTTTTCTGCTATTGTGATCTAATTGATAATAATGGGAAATTAGATGAAACCGTAGTTGATAGTCTTATTCAAAAGTATTTTTGGGTATCGAAAAGAGTAACAAAATCTTTTTTGCTTCGTTTTGATAGAGAGGCTAATCAGGATATGAGAATTATCTTAATGTTTGATAATCTTGATTACGCCTTTCAAAGAGGATTATCACCAACAAAGCTAAAGGAAACAGTTGCATCTTATTCATTCTGTGATAAAATCAAGTGGATTTTTACCATACAATCAGGGCAACGACCCCTTGTGTGGTCAAGTGACACTATGGGTGAGTTTGCAAATAATTATGGATTTGCAAATAATCAGTCATGTTCCGATAAAGACAGTTTCAGAGGATATGATTTGGATATGGACGGCCTTTCCGCTAAGGCAAAGATTTTTGAATCTATTTTACTAAATGAGATTGGCATATTTGAACAGAACTATGCGTCTGATTGGAGCAATGTGGAAATCCGTCTCAGACAGAATCATCAGTATGATGCGTATCTGATTCCTTATATCGCGGAGCTATTGATCCGTCTTAAATGAGAATGGAATAAAATTGCAGCAGTAGATCATCTGTCATATAGATCACTGTGTAAAGAGCACAAAAAACAATTGTTGAAAAAAATGCCCCAATTCGGTGAAAATGATCAAAATGCCCTTAAGAACTTATGTATAAACCTCATTTTAATGCTTATCGATACAGGGAGATATTCTTGGCTTGAAGATGATGATTGGGAGGATAAAAGCAAATGGTATAAGGTACAATTGCTGCTGTCATTACAACAAGTTGGGGTGCTTGATGTGCATTCAACAAAGGATTCTTTAGGGTATACTGTGAATAAATACACCACCATTGATAATCTGTTTTGGGCAGAACAAGCGGCGGAAAGCATGGCAAACAGATCCAAAGGGATGTCTTTTGAAGAAAAGCTGGATATATGTGCTTCAAGTGAAAAACCTGTATCAAAACTGCCCTTCTTCACTGACATCCAAAGACTGTTATTACTTTTAATCTTGGAAGGACTTGTTGTTAACACAGAAAGAAATCATAACGACATTCCGCCAGATTTTATTAATGCTGTAATATCTGCAAAGCTGTACCCACTTGCTGCGGATTCCTTGTCTTTTGCCGGTGAGGAACGGGTGCAGAAAATGTTCTTTTCTGCAAGCATCAAGTATTTTAGGAATCAAATTGATTTGGAAAACGGTGCGGAAAACTACTATATGCTTATTTCCGCGTTTTACGAGTATTGCAGCACAATCCAATTATCCGATAATAATTGGTGTGAGCTGATTTCGGTTATCCCTGCTACACTATCGGGAGAACTAATGAAAAGAACGCTGGAAGATTTATCTACGCTGCTGAAAAGAAGACAATCCGACTTAAATACGGATATCTTATCATATATTCTTGCTCAGTTAGGGAATGTAAACTCTGATGATAGTGATTCGTTAGCTGAGAGAATCTCACAGTTGTATTTTACTATTTGCAAGAATGAAAGCGAACTAATAGATATACTTCTGAAAAACAAAAAACTACAAGGTTTAAGTAAAAATTATATGCCTAAACCGTATCAATCATATCCATACTGCCTTGCTGAAAGCACCATGAGTAAAATTTGTGATAGGATTGTTTCAAATAAAGGCATTCTTAATACCCATGAACTATTGCGAAATAAAGGATGGTATGCACAGGATCGGATGAGAGACATTTCCTTCTTTATAGAAATCAGGAGAAAGTCATTGAACCTTTCCTTGGCGTATTACGCAAGAACAAACGATGATATGGAGGAACTCGAAAAGCAAATTCTATGGTGCTTGACTCAACCCAAAAAGAATCCTGCAGCGCGGAGCGTCTATCGGGAAGAAGCTTTTTACCTTTGCTGTAATTCTGTTCCGGCAGATGAGAGGTCTCCAAGGGCTTTTACAGATAATATTTATAGCGCACTTGAAAGCTTTGTAAAAAAACCACCCATGGCATCCTTTTTCAAAAATAATAGTGTACGAAGATATTACGCTAGGCATAATCTCTTTGCATTATTTGAGGGCCGCGATATTTTGTTGAAACTTAAAAATAAAGAGGAAATATTTTTATGTTTTGTGCTAAGTTACCAAAGAGATAAAATGACGATAAAATATAAGAAAGGAATTAAGTCTGTCTCATGGGATGAGATTGATATTATTGAAGAAAAAACTGCAGTAGAAAACGGCAATAGAAAAGAAGATAGCTCTACCCAATTGCGAAAAGTATTAAAGCATAGAATCTTTTTTGTTTAAGGCAACACCGCACAGCTATTTTAAAATGTCTGCAGATAATGATTTTGATTCTACAAATATAATACCGATTTCACAAGTTTACAACCTACAGAACATGCTCGAAGGAAATACTTATCAATCAACATTTGAGTTTCTGTTTCTAATAAGTACATGTGTCAAACAACGTTCGATAGGTTGCAATTAGCAATAAGGCAAAAAAGATAATTCAATACATGTAATGGAATTATTGGTAAACGGTATAAAACGTTATCTATTTATGAATATATCACTACTAACAATTAACTTGCAAAGAAAGTCGGAGTTGTTATGATGTAAGTATTAAGGAGAAATTTAATAATAATCTTATTATTTTTACTATACTTGCATTATGGGTATATTTTTTTGTGGAATACTTTGTATTATTTTGTTATAATATTTATAATCATTTTATTCTCTGTCAGAAATCGATAATCTATAATAGTAATAATAATGATAAAAAACTATATATGATAATACCTTTATGATATGTATGCAAAAAAGTCGGAAACAATTATAAAAGGAAGTGCTGTAGGTGGAAAAAGCTATAAATGATGCGACACTCACAAAAGCAGGAGATACTTTTCAACACTTAATCGCCTTAAAAGATTGCTTTGAGATGGATAGCGGAGAAACTCTGCAAATTGAAGTTAACGGAGATGTTAGCGTAATAAATAGCAAAGGAGGATGTTTTCAGAAAGAAGTGAAACATCACTTCGATGATAAAACTCTTTCGGATCGAAATATTGACTTTTGGAAAACGTTAGCTAACTGGTATGAAGATTATGATAGAATCAAAGGTTTTTCTTGCTTGATTCTATACACTACTGCAAGCGTGGTGAAAACATCTTTTGATAATTGGAATGAAAAAACAAAAGAAGAGAAGCTAGTTATCATCCTTGAAATTGGAAAAGAAACCAAAAATGCAGAAGAAACTTTCAGAAAACAATATAATAGGATTTTCAATGCGGACTACAACAAAGAACGGTTATTAAATATTCTAGATAGATTTAGAATAGAATTTTCGCAAACATCATTAGTAGGAATTTCAAATGATTTTGCGAAGCATATTGGTTACATCCCAACCGAAAACAGAGATGTTTATATCGGAGCTTTGCTTGGACTAATACAGATAAAAGTAAAAGATCCTCCACACAAATGGGAGGTTACAAGAGAAGAATTCGACGAGCTACTTCAATCCCAAACAGCTGCGTATGCAACCAAAGGAATTGCTCCACTTCCTGATGAATTTGCAAAGACTGATGTTCCTTTAGCGGATGTGCCGAGGCTCAAACAGAAAACGTTTGTTGCAGCTATCCATGAAATAAAATATGATCAAATGATTCCATCTGCAATTTCAGATTATTGGAAAGCTGATACAACAATCGCCAAGTATTTTCGAGACAATATTATGTATTTACAAAGTCTTGATTCTTATATAGGTAACTTGTCTGAACAAATGAGATATACAAAAGAAAATAGTGAACTTGACGCTGAAGGAACAACAGAAACAGAACAGATCAAAGCATCAAAACATCTTTACAATGATATTATGCGTTGGGACGCAAAAGATTTTGGTTCGATCGTTCGTAACCAAGGATATTTTCAAAGAGGTGTCATACATAACATAGTAGATGAATCAGATTTTAATTGGAGAGTAGGTGGAGAAAAAGATGAGCATCAATAATATCAAAAAACTATCTTTAAATCCGCATTTCTATTCTTTACTCATACAAAACTTTTTATCAGGATACGAAAAGCCATGTGAAATCAAACTATTATTCATGGCTATTCCGATTTTGATATATAAAGAATCACGAGAAAAACTTGTTAGAGCCAATAAGAAGAGCCGTATTGAAACATTATTTCAAGATTCTCAAACTATTGTAGATAATAAAATATCTGGAAAAACGAGGTTGTCTGGTTATCTTGATAGGTATAAAGCATTAATGCCTTACTGCAAAGAAGCGTTAATTATTTTATCGTCTGAAAGCAAAATAGCCATGCGCAAGCAAAAAATAGTTGTTACAAAAAAAGATAAGTATGACAGACACGATGGAATAATAAAAGAGTGGACAAGATGCGCATTTTATCTTGGAATCGTTTTCTCTAAGACAACAGAAGATCATTTGTCTTATTATTTAGGAGTTGATGCCGAATGAAAAGTTACATAAAAGCTATTATCATTTTCAACCAAGATGGCAAAAAAAGGACAGTCCCGCTAAAATCAGGCGTTAATATTATTACCGGAGAATCAAAAACTGGAAAAAGCGCATTGGTTGAGATAATTGACTATTGTTTGTGTAGTGCCCATTGCACGATACCAAAAGGGAAAATAACTGATTTCTCTTACTTATACTCCCTAATAATGGTAATAGGTGAAAACTCTTATATAATTGCTCGCTATAATTGGGAGAATGGCGGAAAAATGCATTTTTCAAAAGAATCCATAGACTTTAATCCTGACCATTTAGAATTAAGTTATTTCTCTGAAAAGCCAGTTTTACCATATAGAGAAGTGCAAAGTGATATTGAGTCTGTATTAGGCTTATTAGTAACAAATATGGTTACTGATGCTGACCAAAAGGGCAAGAAAGCTTCATTGAGAAATATGGTATCTTATATGTTTCAGCATCAAAATCTTATGGCAAGTAAGTTTGCTTTGTTTTATCGGTTCTCTGATTTTTATAAAAGAAAGGATATAATAGATCAGTTTCCAGTTTTTGCAGGAATGATAAGCCAAGAATACTATAGCGATTTGATTCAGCTAAACAAACTAAAGAGCGATTTAAAGCAGCTATATAAGAAACAAAAAGCAAACGAAAAAAGCAATACATATATAAAAGATACCCTATCACCACTATTATCTGACTATTATGCTTTACTGGATCAGGAGTTTGATGGCAGTATATCGGTTCAGAATATGCTAAAAATTGCATCTAATCTTCCTGATTTTGATGATTCACAGCTTTTTGGAGAAATCGGATTAGCAGAACATTATAGTTCATTACAAGCAGAATTAGAAGAATTAAGGGACGAAGATCGTGATATTGTTATTAAAATAAAGAATCTTGAACAAACTTCAAATAAAGGTCACTCCTTTCATAAAATGTTGAAGGAGTTAAAAGAACAAACAGACGCCGCAGAAATAACAACCAGCGAATACACTTGTCCTCTTTGCGGACACGATTGCCAAAATTTATCTGAAAAAGATTTGGAAATAACTAAAGCATCGGAGTGGCTAGATAATGAATTAGCAATCACTGAGAAATATACTACTGATTTTTCTGAAGATATCAGAAAACTTAAAGAAGCACACTCGAATACAGAAAAGAGTATCCGAGCTGTTTGGAAACAGATTAAAACCATTGAGGAAAAGTTCATTTCGTCTAAAACTCTTGCTTCAAAAAGGGCTAAAGTTAATTATGCTAAATCAAAAATTGCATTTTATGCTGAAATGAATAGTGTTGGACTATTTGAAGCCGTTGATGAAGAGATTGAGGAACTCAAAGAAAAGATATCCAAACTTGACGAAAAGATTAAAGGATTTGATGTAGAGAAAAAGATGCAAAAAGCCGAAACATTTTTATCAGATAATATGAATCGTTTAGCATTAACTCTTGATTTTGAGGAAGAATATAGACCAATTGAATTAAACTTTGGATTGACTGACGGTAGTTTCGATATTTATCAGCACCAAAACAAACGCGAGAAAATACATTTGTATGAAATGGGAAGCGGAGCAAATTGGGTTTCTTGTCATATTGCATTATTCTTGAGCCTGCTTCATTTTTTTGCCAGACAAGAGAATTCTCCAATGCCGTTAACTATGTTCTTTGATCAACCTAGTCAAGTTTATTTTCCTCAAGGAGATGAAAATGAGAAAAACGTTGCTCAAGCTGATATTATCGCCGTCAATAAGATGTATACTACCATTTTTAAAGAAATAAAAACAATTGGAGAAGATACAGGAATACTTCCTCAAATCATTATCGTGGATCATGTTGACGGAAAAAAATTAGAGTGCAAAGAAGAATTTGAGAGTTATATAAGATGTAATTGGAGAAACAACACAGGTTTAATTTAATTTTTTTATATATTAAAATACCGACGGGAATCTATATATGAGATTTCCGTTGGTGTTTACTTTATGTGATTGTATAGTAACCGAACAAAAATGAAGTGATATTTAATGTTTGATATTACTCTGATAATTTAGTTTAAAAGAGTCAATTATAAACTAGAAAATCAGTATATTAAGTATATTTTGAAAAACAGGGGTGTGTTTTTGCTCCTAAGTGAGGAAACAGGTGAAGGGATTAATGTTCCTTTATCTGTTTTTCTTTTGTTCCTTACAAGAGAAACGGGTGTTGAACCTTGATAATAGAATATCAGCACACCAAATACCTTCTTCCTGTTGTTCAGAACGGACAAGCTAAATGAGCGGACGCGTAAGCCTTCAGGATTCAGACGTTGAGAGGCAAACCCAACGAAAGCGATGACAGACAGGGAGGATAATGATACTTCTGCCCAGCCACAGACTCAAGCAATGGGGGCAGCCGCGAGAGATCCTCGCGGTGGTGAGATTCCAATGAGGCGTAATGCGGCGTCGTTTGATGTGTTCCCGGTTGGGGGATATTAGGATAAATACCAACATTTAAGAAACGATTGATTACGGCAGCAGGATAATAGTGTCCTGCTGCCGTTATACAAATTCAACATTTGATATAGGAGAGATCCATATGATTAATTTTTTAATTGGTTTATTTTTAGGATTGTTTTTAGGAGCAATATTCGGAATGTTTTTTACTGCGTTATGCAGTGTAGCAAAAAATTCCGATAATAGAATGGAAAGAATTTTTAAGGAAAAGGGAAATAATATATAATTATGAAAAAAACGCTGTTTTGGTCTGGATATATAAACAGCTTTGTGATATGTTGTGTTTGCACTAAGGGGGCGCGAACATAACTACAACATAATGAAAGGAGAAGTAATGAACAAACCCCACTACCCCCAAATTCTCTCGGTAGGCTTCCATTATGTAGGGACGCAGGGAGATTTTGAGAGATTTGCGCGCAATATAATCAAAGATTACATTGCAGAAAATGAAATTCTTCCCGATAGTGCTATTATCTCAAATGGTAATAAAGAAAGAAAAAATAAAACAAGGAGAATGAAAAATGAGAGTATGGTTGTATTATCGACTTTCTCGAGACGAGGACGAGGAACTTGAATCCTTAACAAATCAAAAAAGCATTATCGAAGAATACGCAAAATCCAAACAGTATAAAATAGTCGGAGAATCATTCGATGACAATATGAGCGGAATGAATTTTAACCGCGAAGGAATTTATAAACTCAATGAACAGGTTGAAAACAAGAAAATTGACGCAGTAATTGTAAAGGATTTGTCAAGACTTGGACGACACCGTTCAATGACGGATATGTACATAGAATACCTGCTGCAAAACGGTGTCAGGGTTATATCCGTAACTGAGAATATAGATACAAGTAATGAAAGCGACAGTTTAATAATAGGTGTAAAAGGTATTTTTAATGATATGTATGCCCGTGATATAAGCCGAAAAGTTCGGGCGGGAATGTATCAAAAACAAAAAGATAGAGGCCTTGTGACTATTCCTCCGCTTGGGTACTTTAAGGATAAGAATACCAATAAGGTGGTTATCGTTGAGGAACACGCAGCGATAGTTAAGAGAATATTTGAGATGTATCTGAGTGGATACGGATTTAACGCTATTGCCAAAAAACTAAATGACGAGGAAATAAAATCTCCGGCATACTATCAAAAAATATTATTAAACAAAGAATTAGGCTATAATAAACCGAGCATAGGTTTCAGATATCTTTGGGACGGAACAGGAGTTAAAAGGATACTTCAAAACGACTTCTATATAGGGACTCTTACTTGCCATAAAACATATAACAGCAAAATAACTCATGTTCGAAGATATATTCCCGAAGAAGAACAAATTAAACATGAGAATTTTGCTCCGCCTATAATATCAAAAGAAATATTTAACCTTGTGCAAAGAATGATGGAATCCAAAAAACGAGGTAACGTCAGAGCAAGCTCTAACAAACCATGTCATAGATACTCCGGTTTATTAAAATGCGGAGATTGCGGCTCAACATTTGTATGTAAAGCAAGAGAATGGAAAGATAAGCCGACTCGGATAGAGTACGCTTGTAATGGATATCACAGATACGGTAAAGAGAATTGTACACCTCACCGAATTAACGAAAGTGATATCGACAGAATAGTATATGGAGAAATAATGCATATTCGCGAACAAGCCGAAACAAGTTATAACCGTATAGAATCGGATGTAAGAAAATGGATAAAGAACAAAGGAACAGTTCAAGTCAAGCTGGATGAGCTTGAACAAAATCTAAAACAAGAAAAAAGTGATCAAAAAGATATTCTGCTGGCAAGAATAAAGGATGAAGCACATAGTGAGGTTTATGATGAAATGCTTGAAAAATGCGAATCAAATATAAAACGAATTACTGACGACATAAACAAAATAAATAATTACAATGAAACAATCAAAAAGAGGAAAGCTGATTTAAAACACGCTGTAGAAATTATAGATGAAGTTGTAAAGGAAGGGGCAATCAGCGACGCGAATCTCAGAATGCTTATAGAAAGAATTGTCATATATGAAGTAAAAGAAGGGTTGCATCTCGAAATTGAGCTCAATGCGAATTTCAAAAATCACAGAAACTATTATGACGAGAATGGAGTAATCATTCTTGACTCGAATTCAGAGAATAGACCGACAATCTGTAATAACTATAAATTAAGAAAACAAGGACGAAAAACTGCTGTAGTTTCTCGTCCTTAATTACTGTAAAAAACAGAAAAGATTTGGCAGACGCATAAGGATAGGGTTATAACTTTCGATTATGTATGCCAATTCTTTTCTGCTTTTGAATAATAAAAAAAGCCAGATAAAATCTGACTTTTTGCTGGTGCGGATAACAGGACTTGAACCTGCATGAAATCGCTTTCATACGGACCTGAACCGTACGCGTCTGCCAATTCCGCCATATCCGCAAATATAAAGTTGTTTAAGATTTTTGCAGGAAGAATAAAAAACCTGCAAGTTACACAGACGTGGCGTGACCTGAACCATGCGCGTCTGCCAAATTCCGCCATATCCGCTTGTTGTTAAATTTTAATACTCTCTCGAATTTTTACACGGCAGAGAGATGAGCCGAGGTGGAGCAACTGCTTAGTCCACTTATATTGAGTATTAATACCAATAATTTATATTAGCCGAACACCCAACAAATTTATTATATCATAAAATAATTCGTTCTGCAAGAGAAAATATATAATTTTTTTATTTTATATTCTGCGTTGTAAATAGATATAAACTGTCTGTACACAAAATAAATGGTTTTGAATTTGCGTTTACATATAGTCCTCATCATCTGCAAGGGAAAAGGTGTCGCACTTGCCGTTAAGGCACATATTTTCCTGAATTTCGCCACAGTCACAACATCTTTTTTCGGTATTAAAGCTGTCGCAGGCAGTGCAAATCTCGTCAATAGCATTGTTCAGACTTGTTTTATAATCTTCTTTTGTCATTACGGCAACATTGACTTCCTCGGCTGTTGAACAATCGGCAATGTTCACATAGACATCTTTTTTAAATTCGTCAATGAAAAAAGGCGGAACAGTTCTGTCGCAGCAAAGTCTTGTCAGTTTAATAAATTTTCCGTAATTATTATTGAGATAGCTTCCCAATTCGCTAAAGTTGTTTACTCCTTGTGGATAATAGTAATAATCACTATCAATATAAAGTACCTTCATATTTTGTGTCCTTAATTTACTTTGGTTGATTCTGTTTTTTCTCCTTTTGAGCGAGCCGTTCAGCTTCGGCGGCTTCGGCTGCATCAAGTCTTGCCTTTTGAGCCGCACGCTTTTGTCGTTTAATCTCAGCGTCACGGGCTTTGTACTCCTCGTAAACCTTGACGGTTTCTTCGGTTTTTCCGTCAAAAATCAACTGACCTTTGCGAAGATAAATCGCTCTGTCGCAAATTTCCTGAACAGATGGGGTAGAGTGACTTACAAAAAGTACTGTAACACCGCAGTCGATAATCTCTTTTATTTTGCGTTTACACTTGCGTTTAAAAGCATTGTCACCAACAGCCAGTGCCTCATCCACAACGAGAATATCCGGTTCGATATTCACATTTATTGCAAAGCCAAGCCTCATTTTCATACCCGAGCTGTAAGTTCTGACAGGTTGATCAATGTAATCGCCAAGCTGAGCAAAGTCAACGATTTTTTCCTCTATATTTTTAATGTAGTCATCTTCAAGCCCAAGAATATAGCCCTTGAGGTAAATGTTCTCTCTGCCTGTCATTTCGGCAGAAAAGCCTGCTGTCAGTTCAAGCAAGGCTGCAACCTTGCCGTCAACTTCAACTTCACCTGAAGTAGGGAAAGTTACCCCTGTTATCATCTTAAGCAATGTACTTTTACCGGCACCGTTGTCGCCGACAATTCCCACTGATTCGCCCCTTTTTATTTCAAATGAAACATCCTTTAAAGCGTGGTGAATTTTAGGATTTTTCGGTTTAAAGAAAAGTGCTTTAAATCTTGCCTTATCGCTTTTATACAGAGTATATTCCTTTGAAACATTTTTAAAGGAAATGATAGTTTTATCAGTCATTATTTTTCTCCTTAAAGTACATCAGGAAGAGTTTTGCGGAGTGATTTATACTTGCGGGCACCAAAGGTAACAATCAGCAGAAACTCAGCAATAAAAATAACCAGCTCCCAATTTATGCCCAAACCTGTAGGGTCAGGGGTGTGGCTTACCCAGAAAAATTCGTGATAAATAAATGCTTTACGATATGAATTAACAAAGAAGTTAATCGGGTTAAAAATCATTGCAAACTCTAAGATGGTCTGCATATTTGTCTTTGGTAAATCATATGAACTGTAGATAACGCCTGTCAGCCAGAAAATACCCGACATTATGGAGGTAATCATCGACTCAAGGTCTTTGCTGAACGCACACATAGGGGCGGTTCCCCAAGAAAGTCCCAGGAAGAACATAAACATTATCGGACAAAGTACAATAAATTGCAGAGCATAAAGAGAGATGTACCCTGTGCCAAAGACTGCGTCATAAATGCCGAGTATCAGCATCATAATAGCGACTAATAAAAAGTGAATGTATACCCTTGAAATTGAGGTGTAAGTAAGTATGGTAGAAACCGGGAATTTCACCTTAGTAACAAATTGCCTGTTCACTCTTATAGCCTTTGCTCCGTGGGTTATGCTCTCAGAGATAAACCACCACGGCACAAAGCCCGTGAGCATAAAAATGAATCTGTCAAAAATTACTGTTTTGCCGGCGATGTTGATGTCAACCTCACCCAGATTTTTAATGCCGACGGTGAATGCAAACCAGTAAACAAACAGCGTAAATGCCGGTTTTATCAATGCCCATAGCGGACCTATTGCTGCACCCTTGTACTGCTTTTTGAGTTCGGTAAAAGATAATTTAAAAATCTGTTTGCCAAAGTGTCTGTGTTCTTTATAAATAGTGAAAATAATAATCACCATACCTTATATAATATATATTAAGCCTTTTTTAAGCTTGTATTCACATATATTATAAGGCAAACAACCCTCAAAGTCAATTTAAGTTTTTAGTTAAAAAAAAGTCCTATCTTTCATACAAATATCTGTGTCAACATCTTATAAACTACAGAAAAATTATACAATAATGTGTTCTGAGTGCAAGTGTATATTATTTTTGCTGCTTCTGAGGTAAAAGAGTCTGTTTGAAAATAATTTGTAAATTTATTAAAAAAGCCTTTTCTCTTTATGAGTTTTATGTTACAATAGATGTGTATATATTATAGAAAAAACTTTTTTGGAGGTGTAGTATGTTGAAGAAGCTTGCAGTTTTGATGATTTGTATGTTTATATTCACTATGGTGTGTGGCTGTGATAATGACAGCAAAAGTAAAACCGATACAGAAAATACCGATGAATCAACCACTGTTGTGACCACCGAGGCAACCACCGAGGCAACTGCAGAAGTGACCACCGAAGTTGCCACCCAATCAACTACAGAAACAACTGCCGAGGTAACAACCTCTCAGCCAGCAACCTCAAAAGTTACTGTTGTACCTTCAACTGCTCAGCCTGCCACAACTTCTGCTGCGGAAAAATCGAATAAAAAACAACAGACCAAACCTGAGGAAACAAAGCCTAAAGAGCAAGAAACCAAAAGTAACCCGAACTCTTCTGTTTCCAAACCGAGAATAAAGAATAGTTCAGTATCAAAACCGAGAGAAACCGCCAAAAGCAAACCGAAAAATTCCTATACTAATTATAATAACTATAGAAGTGATTTGTATAAAGTGACGGTTAAACCAAAATATGTTCGTTATAGTGGCAAAAAAATTATTGCCGATTGCTACATAACCAACGGTTTAGGCTGTACTGTAAATAATATTTGCGTGAATAATTTTAAGTTGCGTGATAATAAGAAAAAGGTGATTTGCTCGGCTGATTTTGGAACACTTGAAAATGTGACGATTTCACCTTACAGCTATGTTGAATGGACCTTCACTTTTCGTGCCGACTGTGTTGATAATTCAAAGGCAAGCCTGAAAAAATTGAGTTGGGGCAGTAATATTACTTTTGATTATAAATATCAGTATGGATACTACTACGGATATTATTGTTGGTAAAATAATTTAATTGCAAAAATAGGGAGAGTTGCAAAAACTCTCCCTATAATTTTTTATAAAATTAAAAATCAAACTCTTGTTTTACATTTCTGCTGAAAAGTGCGTCAAGTGCAGGCAGTACCTCCATCCCCTCGAAGAGAACCTTGTAAAGTTGATTTACAATCGGCATATCAATGTTATTTTTAGATGCAATATTATGTATAGCCTTTGTTGTCATAACGCCTTCGGCAAGTTTTTCAAATTTATCGCCCTGCACAAATTTTTCTCCGTACATACGGTTGTGGCTCCACTTTGAAAAAAGAGTGGCTTCGTAGTCGCCCAAATGGCAAAGTCCGTAAGCACTTATGGCGTTGCCGCCCATAGCCTCGATAAACCGTGAGATTTCTCTGGGAGCCCTTGCCATAAGTGCTCCCTTAAGGCTGGTGTAGCCCATTCCGTCCAACATTCCCGCACAAATGCCTATAACATTTTTGGCGGCAGCTCCGATTTCTGTGCCAATCAGGTCCGTGCCAATGTAAAACCTTATGAGCTCGCTGTTGAACTCGTTTACGAGTTTTTCTTTAACACTGGTTTTTTCGCTGTCGATAACCATACAGTTCGGTATACCTTTGACATAGTCTTGCGGATGTCCCGGACCTACCCAAACAGCAACATCGGTTTTTTCCTTATCAATAAAGTCATTGACAACCTCGGTCAGTCTTTTGCCTGTGCTTTCTTCAATGCCCTTCATACAGAGAACGATTGTTTTACCGTTGAGATCGTATTTGGAAATATCAGCCATATATTCACGCAGGTGCTGACAGCTTATAGAAATTACGATAACTTCTGCACGGTTGACGGAATATTCCAGATCGGACGAAATTTCAATTGAGTCGGGAAAGCTGAGGTAGTCGTTTTTGCGGGTGTTTTTCAACTGGATGAACTCGGGAGCAAAGGGAAGTCCGCCCGAGAGAACATCATGCCCTATTTTATCAAGATACCATGCAATACAGCTGCCCCAACGACCGCAGCCAAGTACAGAAATTTTCATAAATTACCTCACAAAAAATACCCCCGCCGGACCGTAAATGCAGTAACATAACCTGCCTACATAGTTGACAGGTGGGTGCACTCCCAAGGGTTTTAGGATCCCCAATGAATCATAGGGTCTTCAACACCACCATTGGAGGACGTGCTCCCGTTTAAAAAATTGTAGGGTTATTTCATGCATATTCGCAAATCAGGCAGGGGTAAATATTCAAATTATATAAAAATCAAGCTAAGATTATTCTTCGTCGTAGTCAAACAACTCTTCAAACCTTTTTTCAAAAAGCTCTGCAAGTTTGTCAAGGAGAATTTCATCATCAAGCTCGGCAAGCTCTTCTTCACCGTTTTCGTTTAAAACAACTTCCATAATATAGTACTCGCCGGTGTCGTTCACACTGTCCTCGGCATTGTCAAAAACAGGGTAGAGGGCATAGTACTGAGAATCTTCTATTTCTATTTTATCCAAAATTTCAAAATTATGCTCATTACCTTCTTCATCCACAAGAGTGATGAGGTCAGGTGCAAATTCGTTACTCATATCATTCACCTCAAATTTGATACTTATATTTTACTCCATATATTATGCTTAGTCAAGTACTAATTTTATAAAAAATAATTATATATTTTTAACAGATTTGACGACACTTTCATTTATAATAGCTGCGGATTGTCTTTGAATTTGGTTTAAAAAACTGTTTTTTGCAAGGGAAGATTAATAAATTGCAAACAATAATTTAAAATTGCATAAATATGTGAAATAATGCAAGCGATAACGGATAAATTGAAAGTTTGATTGATGAAAATTGCAAAATTTATCTTTTTTCTCTTGACAACAGTGGTGCATAGTTATATAATAGAATCACACTGCGGTGAATGTGTCAAAAATATGCTTAAATGCAGGATTTAAAACACTTGACTGCAAAATCAAAATAAAATGGGTTTGTTAGGGAAAGGATGATTATTGATGACAAAAGCCGTCAACACGGAAGAATGCAGAGGTCTGTATTCTCCGAAGTTTGAGCATGACAACTGCGGTATAGGTGCAGTTGTCAACATCAAGGGCATAAAGTCGCACAGTACGGTTGAAAACGCCCTTACTATTGTTGAAACTTTGGAGCACAGGGCCGGTAAGGATGCCGAAGGAAAAACCGGTGATGGCGTAGGTATTCTCCTGCAAATTTCACATAAATTTTTTAAGAAGGCTGCCGAAAAAGAGCTTGGTATAAAACTCGGCTCAGAGAGGGACTATGCCGTTGGTATGTTCTTTTTCCCTCAAAACGAGCTTGCGCGCAATCAGGCTAAAAAGATGTTTGAAATCATTGCCGAAAAAGAGGGGCTTTCAATTCTGGGATGGAGAGTTGTGCCTTCAAATAATGAAGCAATCGGCAAAAGAGCTCTTGACTGTATGCCGTACATTATGCAGTGCTTCATTGCCCGCCCGAGCGATATAAATAAGGGAATCGACTTTGACCGTAAGCTTTATGTTGCGAGAAGAATTTTTGAGCAAAGTAACGAGGATACTTATGTTGTTTCGCTTTCGAGCAGAACAATTGTATATAAAGGTATGTTCCTTGTCGGCGATTTGCGTAATTTTTTCCTTGACTTACAGGATGCTGATTATGAGTCTGCAATCGCAATGGTTCACTCAAGATTTTCAACAAATACAACACCGTCATGGCGTAGGGCTCACCCTAACAGAATGATTGTACATAACGGTGAAATCAATACAATCCGAGGCAATGCCGACAAAATGCTTGCCCGTGAAGAAAAAATGCGTAGTGAGCACCTCAAGGGCGACCTTGATAAGGTTATCCCGGTTGTAAACACTGAGGGCTCTGACTCTGCAATGCTTGACAACACCCTTGAATTTCTCGTAATGAGCGGTATGCCGCTTCCTCTTGCGGTTATGATTACTATTCCTGAGCCTTGGGATAACAACGGTGCTATGTCACAGCGTAAAAAGGACTTTTACCAATACTATGCAACAATGATGGAGCCTTGGGACGGCCCTGCTTCAATCCTTTTCTCAGACGGCGACATTATGGGTGCGGTACTTGACAGAAACGGTCTGCGTCCGTCAAGATATTACATCACAAATGACGATAATCTCATTCTCTCGTCCGAGGTTGGAGCTTTGCCTGTTGAGCCTGAAAAAATAGTAAGTAAAGAAAGGCTTCATCCGGGCAAAATGCTCTTGGTAGATACTGTCAAGGGCAAGCTGATTGACGATGACGAGGTTAAGGAGTACTATGCTTCGGGTCAGCCTTACGGCGAGTGGCTTGACAGCAACCTTGTTAAACTCCGTGAACTAAAAATCCCTAACATTAAAGTAGAGGAATACTCAAACGAAGAGCGTAAAAAGATTCAGAAGGCGTTCGGCTATTCCTACGAAGAGGTTATGAACTCCATTCTTCCTATGGCTAACAACGGCTCTGAAAAAATCGCTGCTATGGGTATAGATTCACCGCTTGCAGTGCTTTCCGATAAACCGCAGCCGCTCTTCAACTACTTTAAACAGCTGTTTGCTCAGGTTACAAACCCGCCTATTGATGCAATCCGTGAAGAGATTGTAACATCAACAACTGTTTATATCGGCAATGCCGGAAACATTCTTGAGGAAAAGGCGGAGAACTGTAAAGTTTTGAAAATCCGCAACCCAATCCTCACTTCAACCGACATTCTCAAGATAAAGAATATGAAAGTCAGCGGTTTTCGTGTTGCGGTAATTTCATTGCTTTACTATAAAAATACAAGGCTTTCAAAGGCTATTAACCGACTGTTTATTGAGGCAGATAAGGCATATAACGAGGGTGCAAATGTGCTGATTCTTTCAGACCGTGGTGTTGACGAAAACCATGTGGCAATTCCTTCATTGCTTGCGGTTTCTGCCATACATCAGCACCTTGTTGCAACCAAAAAGAGAACCTCGCTTTCAATTATTCTTGAAAGCGGTGAGCCAAGAGAAGTTCACCACTTTGCAACACTGCTCGGTTACGGTGCCACTGCAATCAATCCTTATCTTGCTCAGGAAACTATCCACGAGCTTATAAACAACAATTTGCTTGACAAGGATTATTATGCGGCGGTTAATGATTACAACAAGGCAATTTTAAGCGGTATTGTAAAAATTGCGTCAAAAATGGGTATTTCCACAATCCAGTCCTATCAGGGTTCTCAGATTTTTGAGGCTGTCGGCATAGGCAAGGATGTTATAGACGAATATTTTACGGGTACAGTGAGCAGAATCGGCGGTATCTCTATTAAGGATATTGAAGATAATGTTGATAAGCTTCATACTTCTGCGTTTGACCCGCTTGGTTTGGGCGATTCGCTGCCGACAGAGCTTGACTCGAGCGGAAGCCATCAGTTCAGAAGCGGTAAAGAGGACCACCTCTATAACCCTGTTGCCATTTATATGCTGCAGCAGGCGTCTAAAACAGGCGACTATGAACTCTTTAAAAAGTATTCAAAGCTGATTTCAGAAGAAATGTCACCGGTAAGTATTCGTGGATTGTTTGACTTCAATTATGCAGAAACTCCGGTTCCGCTTGATGAAGTTGAGAGCGTAGATTCAATCGTACGCCGTTTTAAAACAGGTGCTATGTCATACGGCTCGATTTCTCAGGAAGCACACGAGGCTATGGCTATTGCGATGAACCGCCTGCACGGTAAGTCCAACTCGGGCGAGGGCGGTGAAAGTCTGGAGCGACTTCTTACAAAGGGAAGCAAAGAAAATCGCTGTTCGGCAATTAAGCAGGTTGCTTCGGGTCGTTTCGGTGTAACTTCAAGGTACCTGACTTCGGCTGATGAAATTCAGATCAAGATGGCACAGGGTGCAAAGCCGGGCGAGGGCGGACACCTTCCGGGTAAAAAGGTTTATCCATGGATTGCTGCAACCCGTCACTCAACTCCGGGTGTTTCACTTATCTCTCCGCCTCCTCACCACGATATTTATTCTATCGAGGACTTGGCTCAGCTTATTTATGACCTTAAAAATGCAAATAAAAATGCAAGAATTTCAGTAAAACTTGTTTCGGAGTGCGGTGTCGGCACAGTTGCAGCAGGTGTTGCAAAGGCAGGTGCAGGTGTTATTCTAATTTCAGGTTACGACGGCGGTACAGGTGCTGCACCTAAAAACTCCATCTACAATGCAGGTCTTCCGTGGGAGCTCGGTCTTGCCGAGGCTCATCAGACACTCATTCAAAATGACCTCAGAAACAAGGTTATTATTGAAACCGACGGTAAACTTATGAACGGCAGAGATGTTGCTGTTGCGGCTATCCTCGGTGCTGAGGAATATGGCTTTGCGACTGCTCCGCTTGTTACACTCGGTTGTGCAATGATGAGGGTTTGTAACCTTGACACTTGTCCGTTTGGTGTTGCTACACAAAACCCTGAGCTTAGAAAGAAGTTTATCGGTAAGCCGGAGTATGTTGTTAACTTTATGCAGTTTGTTGCAAGTGAATTGCGTGAGTATATGTCAAAACTTGGTGTACGCACTGTTGATGAGCTTGTAGGCAGAATTGATTTGCTCAAGCGTAAAGATAATATCAAGGGCAGAGCAGCAAGCGTTGACCTTTCTAACATTTTAAATGCAGATTTTGCGTCAGAAAAGATTCAATATAATAAGAAGAATAAGTATGACTTCAAACTTGAAACTACAATAGACGAAAAAGTTCTTATTAAAAAGTTTAAAGCTGACAAAAAGGGTAACGGCTTTGAGGTTGAAATTGATGTTGTGAATACCGACCGATCCCTCGGAACAATGCTCGGTTCTGAAATTACAAAGCGTTATGACGGTAAACTTGAGGACGATACATACAAGGTTATCTGTAACGGTTCAGGCGGTCAGAGCTTTGGTGCTTTCATTCCAAAGGGACTTACTCTTGAGCTTGTCGGCGACAGCAACGACTACTTTGGCAAAGGTCTTTCAGGCGGTAAGTTGGTTGTTTATCCTCCAAAGGGTTCTAACTTTAAGGCTGACGAAAATATCATCATAGGCAATGTTGCTTTCTACGGTGCAACAAGCGGCAAGGCGTTTATCAACGGTGTTGCAGGCGAGCGTTTCTGTGTAAGAAACTCCGGTGCAGTTACAGTTGTTGAAGGTGTGGGCGACCACGGCTGTGAATATATGACAGGCGGCAGAGTTTTAGTTATTGGTAAAACAGGCAAAAACTTCGCCGCAGGTATGTCGGGCGGTGTAGCTTATGTTCTTGACGAGGACAGGGATTTGTACACCAAGCTCAACAAAGAGATGGTGTTGTTCTCAGAGGTTAGCGAAAAGTATGATATTCTCGAAATCAAGGAGCTTTTGACGGAGCACTTTGATGCTACAGGCTCGTTAAAGGCAAAGGCAATCCTTGACGACTTTGATGAGTATCTGCCTAAGTTTAAGAAGATTATTCCAAATGACTACAAGCGTATGATGTCCGCAATTGCAATGTTTGAGGAAAAGGGTCTTAGCAGTGATCAGGCTAAGATTGAAGCTTTCTATAAAATTACAGGAAGCAAGTAAGGAGGAAAGTTATGGGAAAGCCAACAGGTTTTATGGATTACAAGCGTGAAGATGCAAAGGCTTCTTCCGTTAATGACAGAATAAAAAATTTCAACGAGTTCCATACTCCTCTTTCAAGGGACGCCCAGGCTCAGCAGGGCTCAAGATGTATGGACTGCGGTGTGCCGTTTTGCCAGTCGGGTATGTTAATCGGCGGTATGGTATCCGGTTGTCCGCTCAACAATTTAATTCCTGAGTGGAATGATTTAATCTGCAAAGGTGCTTGGGAACAGGCTTATTACAGACTTAAAGCCACCAACAATTTTCCTGAGTTTACATCAAGAGTTTGCCCGGCACTTTGCGAAAAGGCGTGTACCTGCGGTGCCAACGGTGACGCTGTTACGGTAAGGGCTAACGAGTATGGCATTATTGAAAATGCCTACGAAGAAGGCTATGCTTCGGCAAAAATTCCGTCTGTCAGAACAGGCAAAAAAATTGCCGTAATCGGTTCCGGCCCGGCAGGTCTTGCAGCAGCCGACCAGCTCAACCACCGTGGTCATTCTGTAACAGTTTTTGAGAGGAGCGACAGATTGGGCGGTTTGCTGATGTACGGCATACCTAATATGAAGCTCGAAAAACAAATTATTGAGAGAAAAATCAATATAATGAAAGAAGAGGGCATCGAGTTCAAAACAAGCGTGAATGTCGGCGAAACCGTCAAGGCTGAGGATATTCTCAAGGATTACGATAGAGTGATCCTTGCCTGCGGTGCTTCAAACCCTCGTGATATTAAAGTTAAGGGCAGAGAGGCTGACGGGATTTACTTTGCGGTTGATTTCTTGAAATCTACAACAAAGTCACTGCTCGATAACGGACTGAAAGAGGGAACCTTCATTTCTGCAAAGGATAAGAATGTAATGGTAATCGGCGGCGGTGATACCGGTAACGACTGTGTCGGCACAAGTATCAGGCACGGTGCTAAATCTGTCTTACAGCTTGAAATGATGCCAAAACTTCCTGACGAAAGAACAGAGGATAATCCGTGGCCGCAGTGGCCGAGAATTTCCAAAACTGACTACGGTCAGGAGGAGGCGATCGAAGTTTTCGGCAGCGACCCAAGAGTTTACCGGACAACTGTCAAGGAGTTTATTGCCGATAAAAACGGCAAGCTAAAGCAGGCTGTTCTTGTTAAACTTGACGCTGTGCGTGACGAAAAAACCGGCAGACTTAATATGCAGGAAGTGGCAGGCTCTGAGTACACAGTTGATGTTGATTTGGTACTGATTGCGGCAGGTTTCCTTGGCTCTGAAAGTTATGTTACAAATGCCTTTGGCGTTGAAGTGAACGCAAGAACAAATGTAGCCACTGAAGCTGACAGCCATAAAACAAGCGTTGAAAATATCTTCGTAGCAGGGGATATGCACAGCGGTCAGTCGCTGGTAGTTCGTGCAATTCGTGAAGGCAGAGATGTTGCAAAAGAAGTTGACGAAAGCCTTATGGGTTATACCAACCTTTAATTCTACAGCTATTTCCTTAAAATTTTCAAATAAAAAAGTAAGGCTGTCCAAGCGGGCAGTCTTACTTTTGCGTTTGGCTTTGTCAAGAAAAGTGTGTAAGATTTTTTAAAAAGTTCATGAGTCAATGTTTTTCCAACCTAGGGGGTACCCTCCTCGGTTGGCTTTGTCAAGAAAAGTGTGTAAGATTTTTAAAAAAGTTTATGAGTCAATGGGGCTGTCGCAAATAAGCGATAGCCTCTCAACACATAATAAACAAAGAAGAATTATGAAATATTGTTGCACAAAACAGAAAAAGCGATAACACAAACCGGAGGGTGGGAAAAATCCCATCCTCTCTTTAATTTTATGA
>JAFTGC010000008.1 GCA_017458105.1 Ruminococcus sp.
CGCTTTTTCTGTTTTGTGCAACAATATTTCATAATTCTTCTTTGTTTATTATGTGTTGAGAGGCTATCGCTTATTTGCGACAGCCCCTTCTATATTGCTAAGTGCATCTATTAACTGTGATGTTTTCTCTACAATTTGAATTTGCTCTTGCAGTGGTGGTAAAGGAATCAAAAATTGATTTACGTATTCTTTATTGATTCTCTGCTGACCTACTGCTCCAGAAAAAGTTTGTTTTCCACCTTCGATAAAGATATCGGATTTCAATATGAATAATAAATATTTAGATAAAAGAGAATTGCAAAATGGTCTCAAAATGTATAGCTCAGTTGTGCCAGAACCATAGCCATTTTTTATGTTGCGGAAAACAACAGATTTCCTGTTTTCAAAGCAAGGGGTTATTTTTGCAAAACCAACATCATTTTCGGCGAAGTGTGTAAAACCTTTTTTTACTTCACCCCATTTTCTAATTTCACATCGGAATTGATTTGAAAAGCTATCGCTAATCATCGTCATAGGAACGAAAGAAACCAACAGGTTATCATCAAGTTGGTTCTTGGGATTTATTACGCAAACACTTGATAATCGAATCCATTCCCAGCCATTAGGCAAATCAAATGGCAATTCGTCATCAATACAAGTTACAGTAGAGCCTATCTTCTCATAATAAGAGAAAGCTTCACTTCTGCTATAATATATTTACAAGGAATTTCGTGCCAATACTTTTACGGAGGTGCCTTTGTTTTGAAGGACGAAACTACATTTGAATCTTATCTGAGGCGAAACAATCTTTCTGATAAAACTGTAGAAGTATATTTGTGGACAATCAAGTTTTATCAAGAACACTATGACGGAATTACCCAGAAAAACCTTCTTGCTTATAAAGGGTATTTGATGGAACAATTCAAGCCTAAAACGGTTAATTTGAGGATTCAGGCCGTTAATAAATATCTTTCTTTTCTTGGCAAAGAAAAATTAAGACTAAAAGCGGTCAAGATTCAGCAAAAGAATTTTCTTGAAAATGTAATCAGTAATGAAGATTATAAATTTCTGAAAAAGCAATTGAGAAAAGACAATAATTATGAGTGGTATTTTGTTGTGTGGTATCTTGCAGCTACAGGTGCTCGCGTGAGCGAGCTAATTCAGATAAAAATAGAACATGTGGAAACCGGCTATTTTGATTTGTATTCTAAAGGTGGAAAACTGCGTCGGCTTTATATTCCTAAGAAACTGCGTAACGAAACCATGTCATGGCTTAAAGCAGACGAACGTTCGTCCGGTTATCTTTTCTTAAACCGTTTCGGACAACGTATAACTACCAGAGGAATTTCTCAGCAACTAAAAAACTTTGCTGATAAATACGGACTCGATAAAAGGGTTGTATATCCACATTCTTTTCGTCACAGATATGCAAAAAACTTTCTCGAAAAGTATAACGATATTGCGTTGTTAGCGGATCTTATGGGACATGAGAGCATTGAGACCACCCGTATTTATCTACGAAAAACAGCAAGCGAACAACAGGCGATAGTTGATAAGGTAGTAACATGGTAGAACAAAACCGCCCTCATAAGGAGAGCGGCTGAAATCTAATCAATCGAAGCTAACATATTATCCAAGACGGAGAATAGCTGATTTATTTTTTCGGCTATTCTCTGTTGTTCATTTTTTGGAGGAATAGCTAATACGGCTTTCTTTCCATCTTGTGTGCCTAAACGCGGCATTTTAACTCCGTAAGAGCATTGATTTGCATATTTCAAAAATGTTGGCGACATAAGATAATAACGAGCATATTCAGGTAAAATGCAATTATCAAAATCAAGTGGTAATATCTCCGAAGTACAGTACCCATTATTATCAGCTAAAACGACTTTGTTAAGATAAGGACGTAATTTGCTATATAACACTTGTCCCTTTGAAAACAAATGCTTTGTACTTGATGAATCGCGTTCTTTTTTACTTACACGTTTAATAATTGCACCTGAATCTTTTTCGATATCTTCTAAATCTAAAGTCCATGCTGAATCGGGAATATCTTTTGTATCTATATTTACGCAATTACCATAGTCGCATACTTCGCCCAAACAGCAAACAGCCCAACTTTTGGGCAAATTCTCCATGTCCCAATCAACAATAGACTCAACAGCATTTCCGCTTTTTAGATAATAAGAGTTATCCTCACCACGGAAAATGTAGGATCCCTTTTTGTCGCGCATGATTTTGCCATCTTTGATTAATTGCTCCTTCTCTGCTCTGATACGTTCAATCAGTACACTTGCAGGTTCGTCGTCTGGATTTTGCGGAACGAGTTTTCCTCTAATTGCAAGGTCGAGGATATGTGCTTTGGTAGTGGAGATTAAGTGAGTAATAGCTTTCATATTATCGTCAATACTAACAACTAATGAAAGAAACTTGATTAGTACATGTATTATTCTTTTTTGCTCGGTTGATGGAGGAATTGGAATATATACATCCCGTATTGCCTCGATCGAAATACTTGCCTGAGCAGTTGCTTTCATGTGTTTAGTCAATTGCTGATATCCAGACTTACTTCTTAAATATGCTACCACATATTCTTCCATCAGCTTCTCTTTTGTATTGTACAGCTCAATTTTGCCTACATTTGATCCAAGGTGATATTTACCTTCGCGTTTATGTATTCCAATATTGCCTATTGTTCCAACATAAGGGGTAAGAATACATTTTCTTGTAATTTTGCTTCTTTGAAGTTCATCTGATACAGATTCAGGAATATAGGATTCAAATTCGTAAAGTATTACACCGTTTTTGACATTCTTCCCCTTAAACAATGGGATGCCAGTCTCGCATAGATTGGGAGCGATGTTTTTAGTGTATTCAAAACCTGCCAGTTTGGTCACAAAAGCTATACTGTCGACTTTGGTCCACGCCCACCCCTCAGGAAGTTCAAATGGTATTTCGTCCTCAATGCATTTTACCGTTCCGTCAGGAAACTGCTCATAATGCAAATTATATCTATTTACTTTTTCTGCTTTATTAAGATATTTTATTTCATATATAAACACAAAGCCGGGAGATTTAGATGTCTCTCGGCTTTATCTGTGTATTATGGCTTTGTTCTGTAATAGCGCGTATTCTTACCGTTACCTTCGCGCTTGAGCTCTCCTGATTCTACCAGCTTTCTTAATGCTCCTTCAATAGAGCTGACGCTGAGGGATGGACAGAGCTCCCGGATATCCTGTTTGGTAAACCGTCCGACTTTATTCTGTGTCGCAAGTCTTACGGTATCGAGCGCTGAACGCTTTGTTTCAATCAAAGCAAACCTGTCCTCAAAATCTTTGTACGCGGCGAGAATCGTGCCGAGCAGATACTTTATGAACGGTACAGGGTCATCGTTACCTTCGTGCCAGCCGTTCTGCGAAGCGGCGAGCGCGTCGTAGTACAAATCCTTATTCTTTGCGATTTTTGCTTCCAGTGAAATGTACTTGCCGACATAAAAGCCGCAGCGATACAGAAGGAGTGTTGTCAGCAGGCGGCTCATTCTTCCGTTGCCGTCATTAAACGGATGAATGCAGAGAAAATCATGGATAAAGATAGGGATGGCAATCAGCGGTTCCAATTCCATATTGCCGATAACGCGATTGTATTCTTCGCATATTCTGTCGAGCGCTTCCGGCGTTTCGTAAGGGGCAAGAGGTGTAAAAATCGTTTCGGTATGCCCGTTGGGATAGGTAGCGCTGATATAGTTTTGCACTGCCTTTGTTTGACCTGCCAGAGGGTTATTCATATGACTGTATAAAATCTTATGCAGTTGAAGAACATAGTTTCTCGAAATCGGAATGGCGTCAAAACTCTCGTGAATAATGTTCAATACATCTCTGTAGCCTGCAATCTCTTGTTCATCGCGATTCTTGGGAGCAGTTTTTTCCTCAACAAGCTGTTTGATACGTGTGTTTGTTGTAACAATACCCTCAATCGCGTTGGATGCCTCCGTACTCTGAACTTTGGCAATCTCAACCAGCTTTTCAAGCTCCTGCGGACGCTGTTTTAAATACAGCTCCTGCTTTCCTGCTTCTTTATATATTGCGGCAATCAAGCTGAGAATATCAGAACCCCACTTTTGATTTTTGATTATTTCATAGTTAAAATCTCTCATAAGATTACCTCAACTTTACTATCTTTCCCTTAAATATTATCATATTATAAGGGAATAGTCAATCGCTTAAGGGAATATTCCCTTATTATTATGCCTGATTAAAGGGAAAATAATCTTAAGAATAATGTTTTGATTATTATTCCCTCATAAATTGTTGCAACAACCGCAAGTATTCCCTCATAAAATGTTGTAAGTTGGTTGATAATTCGCTGTGATTTTGTTCTAAAAAATTATTATTGAAAAAAAATACAACAAAAAACAGGCTCGGCGTAACAGAAAATGCACCGTGCTTGCTTGTTCTCAATCCCACAAGTAGTAGAAATACTGAGAGAAAAGCTTGAAAAAAATGTCCTTTGAGGTATTCATTTTAGTTTGCTGTTGATGATAGTCCAGATTCTCATATTCAGGGTTCTCTTCATCCATTTCGTCGAGAAGAGCAAACATAGTGTCGAGAATTTGATTCCAGTTTTTCTCATTTTGTTCAGTAAGTGCTTTCTGTTTTTCTTCATCCGGAATATATTCGTTAAGTCCGTCGACTGTTACCGGAGAGCCGTGACGGTAGTAACGTTGGTGCGTTAGTATTTTCCGAATTGTATGGATAAACCAATCAAATGTTTCCCAGCATGCATACATATCGTAACCGTGTTTCATTAAGAATCGCATTTGTTTGATATATGTGGGGATTTCTTTGGTGTTGTAAAACCAATACTTTCCTTTATACGAAAAACATCTTTTAAAAATAGATTTATTATACATATTCGAATCCTCCTTTCCCTTATTATAAATGCGGGATAATGTATTTGCATTAAACCACAGGTTTAATGACATTAGTTAAACAATGTTTTACAATAAAGGCATAACAAATGAAGGAGTGATGAATGTGAATTTGAAAGAAGCGTTTAGATTTCAGAATAGGCTTGAGTTCCTGATAGGGGAGACGGAGAACATCCTTGATGACGAGGATTGCGTTACATTGACAAAGCGCACTTATCTTTACAAAAAGGCAAATCCCGAAGCCGAGAACGAAACTGTCACTGTGATTCCTGACACGGAGTATTACCGTCAGCTCAATGAGATGATTGAGTTTGCGGTGTATTTGCTCGACCAAAGGGAAAAACTGTCTGAGGCAATCAACAAAGTAAAGCATAACCTTCCGCTTGATTTGGACGGCGAGGTCAGCTTGAACCGCTACCGCCAAAGATTGGCTGAGACGTTTCGCCGTATGGCGCGGATTAAGAGCAAGGAAGTGACCGAAACAAACGGCGGTATCGGCTATCGTTTTAACAACGAGGGAAATCAGGTTGCCTACAAATGCGATGTGAAGCGGGTTACAACCATCAATTTCAACCGCAATACCGTGCGCAAATACGCCGCTCAGCTCAGTGAAAAATCTGACGCGACTTCTATGGAAATCGACAAGTGTATGATTAACTATGAGGTTGATTATGAGCCTGTGTTTGATGTGAACGACAGCTTTGACGAGGTGTTTGAAAAGTTCACAGCAAAATAAAACACCTATTGCTGCGGAAAACACCCACAGGCACACAGAATCTGAAACGGAAAATCGGTTCAGGTGCAGATGAACTGTAAGGCTGCATGTTTTTTACTTCTTGAAAAAGATGATAAAGTTAGTCATAGAATGTCGTTGCAATTCTGACCGAAGGTAATGATAACCTTTTTGAATGCTCGTTTTTCCAAGTGTTATGTGCTCTCGCATCATTCAACATTTGCAAGCTTGTTATCCGCTAACGAACCAGCCGTTTCGCACAGGAAGATTATAAGTAAATTTACTAAACAAACAGCGGTTTTAAGAACGATTGTGTTTTGATAAAGCCGCGAAATAGATTGGAAGTTTTGCGATTTTGTGTGCCGGTGGGTGTTTTCGCAGTCAATAAAAAATGAAGCGGGCAGTCATCAGACTGCCCGTTGTCTATAAGATTGAGTTGTGACTGAACGAGAATTTCATTCATTGAAACACCGAACAGCCTGCTGAGAGCGAAAAGGTTATCAACTGACGGCAGGCATTTGCCTTGTTGCCATTTGTAGATAGCCTGCGGCTCATCAAACCCAAAATAATGCTGAAGCTGACGGACGGTGAATCCGTTGGCTTTTCGCAGACGAATGATGTTTTCTCCCGTCGCCCGAAGGTCGATTGTCGGGAACAATACTTGTGTCATGTGAATGCCTCCTTACATCAAGTAATCAGATAAGATGTAGTGAGGTTGATTTTTGGGACTGATATTATTTTATCACGGAAGAAAAAATAGTCAATAGCTTTTGAAAAAATGAGGTGAATAATTTGAAAATCATACCTATTAAAAAACAAAGCAAAAAAGCACAGCGCGCATATTACGCCAAACAACGAGGAGATTGGAATGGAGTAAAACCCGTGACAAGAGTAGTTGAAAGTAAAAAGGTGTATGATAGAAAGAAACTGAAGTGTTTTGAAATGTAATTATGAATCTATTCCGAAATTATTTTTGGAGCACATTATCAAACAATTCCAATACTCTAAAGCGATAATCTCACAAAATTCCAAATGGAATAAAAGAGAAAATCACAAAATTTCGTAATCCCGATTGATTTTTACGCATGCCTCTCCCGAATACTCAGGTTAATTCATTTTTCTCTCCGTCAATATGTACTAACCCAACCCTTGTCTTTCAGCAAACCTGCCTATATTTACGCAGAAATTGAGCCACGGTGTCAATGTTATCTGTGACGGGTCGCCCTCACGGATACGCAGTGTGCGTCTGATTTCTTTAGGGATTACTACCCTGCCAAGGTCGTCTATTCTTCTGACGATTCCTGTTGCCTTCATATATAAACATTTCCTTTCTAAACTTAGTAAAGTAATGCAGAATTCTTTAAAGCATTACTATGCGGTTTTTAACCCAATAATATTATCTGTCAGCATATTTCATATATGCCTGATTTTTTCAGGTTTATTTTGGAAATGTATGTGTTAAAATGATGACAACAAATAAAAGACATTTAGATTTTTTAATAGCTAAAGGTCATTTTTTTAAATTTTTATGTAATCCATAATACTCCCTGATTTTACTTTGATGCAAAATGTGCAGGATACCAGTTTTGGAACCACTTTGTAAATATACCCATAAATATTGGTATAATATTGTTAATAATCGCAAGGTAAGACGAAACGGGCGAGCCCATAAGGAAGAATGTCCAAACACTTGTGCAGATATATAGAATGCCCCACGCAAGGCTGAGAATACGGTTTGTTCTAAGAAACAGCGGATTTTCAAGTGCAGTTTCGCCGTTATAGTTTTTCATTGAATACCAAGCGGTGAGTGGTATTTTTGCAAGACACGACACGCTCCACATCGCTCCAAATGAAAAATACGAAGCTGGCAAAAGAATATTTACCATATCTGGCAAAAGTAATGCGGCAACCGAAAAACCTATAACAGCCGCAGACGATATAACATCATAGACAGTTTTTCTGTATCTAAAGAAAACAACGCTCGTTAGAGCACATACGCCTATAGTGATAAATGCTCCGATATAACTGTCTATAGCAACACCAACCCAGTAGGCTATCCATGGAATGAGTGTGAGAAGCAGGCTGGTGCCTTTATCCTTTATACTGTTATTTTGCTTGTTATTTTTAGCTGTACCGGCATTGCTTGAACCAAAATACTTGTTCCAGTTAAGCATAAGCTCAAAATCGCCCTGAACACGGTAGAGCTTATCCGCCATAGCCTGTGTACCTGTGATTGTACCCGATGCAATATCCTTCCAAACGCTGAGCGGTGTTTCAATTTTTGTGGTGTAGTCAGAAAAATTATCCTTGCGTACCTCGTAGCCGTCTTTTTTCAGGATAATCTGATAGGTCTTTTCAATATCGGTGTAGTCCATTTCAAGTACAATATCCTTGCCTTGGTAGGAGTTCTTGTTATACAGAGCCGCCATTTGTTTTGTGAAAACATAGGCGGGATCTTCTTTTTTGCCTGTTTCTTTTTCAATCCCCCAGCTTGCGTCAGCCATTGTTTCAAATACTTCTCTCGGGAATAACAGTGTGTCAAGCTGTTCTCTTGTTTGTTCAGAGATACCCCCGTTGGCAAATTCTTCACCTGCATTTTTGACAAAACCTAAATATTCATCCGTTCTGTTGTGAAGCTCTCCAACCCTGAACAGCTCGCCCTGACCGCAGTAAATCGTTTCGTAATTACCTTTACCGAGAAAGTGGTCGAACATTGTATTTACAGACCCGTAGTTACCCTTCGCTGTATAAAAACCGCAAGTAGAAATAATCACTTGTCTTTTTCCTGACATATCGTAGCGAGTAGGGTGAGAGCCTGTTTCGCTGTCACTTACCATAAACGGTAGTGCAAGCGGCAACTGACGATCTATGAGCTGTTTTAACTTGCTCGGAACATTAAAGTAATAAAGTCCAAACGACCAGATTACAACATCCGCCCATAGATATTTTTCGAGCATATCCTTCATTTCGTCCTTTATCACACATTTTCCCGGAGTTTTGTTCCAGCACGAAAAACAACCGATGCACGGCTTTATATCTTTTTCTCTTACAGTGATTTCCTCAATCTCTGTAGGTATATGTTCTGAAAAACCTTCGATAAATGCCTGCGACAGTTTGTAGGTGTTACTTTTTTTGCCCTTAGGACTTCCGTTAATCAGTAAAATATTCATTTTTGATTTCCTCCAACTCTTTCTTGCATTTTTCAATCCAGCTCAGGTACATTTGTTCGTACATCAAGCCATATTCCATTGTCATTTTCCAATATAAAGCCTTCATCGGATCTTTAATAACATCCGAGTAAAGGTCAATTTTTGACGGCGAGCTTTGCATAACCGAAATGAAATTTTTGCAGTCCTCGTGAAGCTTGTTAAAATACTCAATGTTTTCATCAAGGCTTCGTTCGCCTCTGAAAAAAGTTTTCATCAAAAGCGGACTTCGCATAGCAAATTCGGTTTTGTCATCCGTCAGCCATCGGTTTAGCTCGGTCCTGCCACTCTCGGTAATAGTAAAAACCTTTTTGTCAGGTTTACCTGATTGCTCAACGGTTTCATCAGTTGCCCAACCGTTTTTTTTGAGTGTTTGAAGTTCTCTGTATATCTGGCTTGTCTGTGCTGTCCAAAAGTAACTAAGCGAATTTTTGAATGTGAGTGTAATATCATATCCCGTCATACTGCCGTAGTTTAGCAGTCCTAGAATTCCGTGTTTTAACATAATAACTTCCTTTATATTCTATTTGTTGAATATATTATGGTTCCACAAGTGGAATATGTCAAGGTTTTTTAGTAAAAAGATAAAATATGACAAATGAACTGTATCATTAAGCCGAAAAAAAGACCGAGTAGTTCAAAACGACCCGACCTCCAAAAGTTGAAAACAAAATATTTTAACAGATAAACTCTTTATCCATATTTTTTCTGTTTAAAACTTTTATTTTGGAAAAATGTTGACAGAATTTTTGTGATTTTATATAATGAAAGCGACATTGTACAAATGTTTGATAAGTGAACGATTGCGTGAATAATAAATCGCAATAAGAATCACAAAGCGTATTTTATGAGGAAAGATTATGAAAATATATTTTGCCAGGCACGGTCAGACTGACTGGAACAAAAATAACAAGGTGTGCGGATTAACAGATGTTAGTTTAACTGAAAAAGGCAAGGAACAGGCAAAAAATCTTGCGGAAAAACTTTTGACGGAGAATATTGATATTATAATTAGCTCGCCTTTAAAAAGAGCAGTGCAAACAGGTGAGATTATTTCATCAGTAATTGGTGTCCCTATAATTATCGACAACAGGGTTATTGAGCAGAGCTATGGAATATACGAGGGTGTTGATATACATAATCAAGATTTTCTGGAAAACAAGAAGAATTTTGCATATAAGTATCCTGGTGGAGAATCTATGATGCAGGTGGCTGCAAGAGTATATTCTTTGATTGAAGAGTTTAAATTAAAATATCAAGAAAAGAATGTTCTTGTAGTTTGCCACGGCGGTGTGTGCAGAATAGCAAATACATATTTTTGCGATATGACAAACCAAGAGTTTTTTAATTTTAATTTACCAAATGCAGAATATAATAAATATGATGTATGAGGTTATTTGTGAGAGAAAAACGGCTGTATCAAAACTGGTTATGTTTTGATACAGCCGTTTTATCAGAATATTGATTTACCCGAAAGCATTCCTAAGAATGATGTAATCGTTGAGCCGAAAGTTATCAGCATAAGTGTTGCATAAACAATTGTAACTGCAACAACCGTAACAGTAATTGCAACGGTGAATGGCCAGAAGATATTTTTCTCTGACGGTATTATGTTTCTCACTGCTATAAAAATCAGTGTGAAGAACATAATATGAACAATAATAGAAATTAGCAGTGCAAATAAAGAAGCGATTGGTATAAACAAAAAGTTTACTGTTGTGCCCAGCAGTATCGGCAAATATGCACACGCTGTCAGGTTAAGTGCGTTTATGTACGAAACATTGCGTTTGTAAATTTTTGAAATAACAAAGATCATTGTGGCAAAGCCAAAAAATACAGCCGCCGTTGATAACATTCCGGTGAAAAATGAAGTAGAGCGTGAGCCTGCGTTGCTGAATTTTCCTAACGAGGTTGCGACCAGTTCAAGAGAGGATATTCCCGAGAAAATAATCGAAACAACCGCAAACAGCAACCACTGGTGCGATTTGTCGTCAGCCGAAGCCTTCAGCGTGTTCTCGTATTTGTTTGAGAAAAAACCCTTGAAAGTTTCCACAGCTTGGTTCAGCAATGTTGAAAACTGAGAGGGCTGAGCAGGAGCAAACTGCATATTGTTGCCCGCCTGATTAAAATTTGGCTGAGTGTTAGGCTGTGTTGTTGTGTTAAATTGTTGTTGGTATGCCTCTTTTGCCGAAAAAGGCTGTTGTGGTTGAGAGTTTTGAAACTGTGCATTTTGACAACTGCAGATTTCGTTGTCCTGAAGCTGTTTGCCACAGTATTGGCAAAATTTCATATTGTTACCTCCATATTTTATTGTTTACCCTAATTTTACGGTAACAGTAATTTTAAGTCAATGAAAATTTGACGAAAAATAGATGAATTTTTTAAAATTATTTCCGGCACTTCAATGAATATTAAAATATATGGTATGTCCGCTTTTTATATGCAATTACTTTTTGTCGGATTTTCGACAAGAAAATTTTATAGTTCTTAAAAATAATTATTGACAAACATAAAGCGACTGTGATAATATAGATTAAGCGTGGCATGATATGGATATACTATAAGTATAACATTGGTAAAACGCAAAATCGGCACAGCCGAAATAACTGAAAAAGGAGGAAAAAAATGCCTACATTTAACCAGCTTGTTCGCAAGGGCAGAGAGGTTACTGAGAAAAAAGCTAAAGCACCGGCTCTTTTAAAGGGATGGAACTCCCAGAAGAGAGTTGCAACCGACAATGCTTCCCCGCAGAAAAGGGGCGTTTGCACAAAGGTTTCAACAGCTACACCTAAAAAGCCTAACTCGGCACTTAGAAAAATTGCCAGAGTAAGACTTTCAAACGGTATCGAAGTCAGCTCTTATATCCCGGGCGTAGGCCACAATCTTCAGGAGCACTCTGTTGTTCTTATCCGTGGCGGAAGAGTTAAGGACTTACCTGGTGTACGTTACCACATCATCAGAGGCACACTTGATGCTCAGGGTGTTGCTAACAGAAATCAGGCTCGTTCCAAGTACGGCGCAAAGCGTCCAAAAGCAGGTAAATAAGGAACTGACAAACTAAAGTAAAATTTCAGTTACTGCAATGCAGAACTTTATATATAGTATAGAGCTTCTGAGGGCAGTACGGGAGTTTGTCGCTTTCGAGTACCTATGATATCTCAAATATTGTGAAGGAGGGAAGTAAAGTGCCAAGAAGAGGCTCAATTGCAAAGCGTGATGTTTTGCCGGACCCATTGTATAATTCAAAACTTGTTACCCGTCTTATCAATAACATTATGTTAGATGGTAAAAAGGGTGTTGCACAGAAGATTGTTTACGGTGCATTCGATATCATCCAGGAAAAGACAGGTAACGACCCACTCGAAACTTTTGAGAAGGCTATGGAAAATGTAATGCCTATTCTCGAAGTTAAAGCACGCCGTGTCGGCGGTGCTACTTATCAGGTACCTATTGAGGTAAGACCTGACAGAAAGCAGACACTGGGCCTTCGCTGGATTACAAACTATTCCAGACAGCGTTCCGAAAGAACAATGAAGGAAAGACTTGCAGGCGAAATCCTCGATGCCGTTAACAGTGCAGGCGGAGCGTTTAAAAAGCGTGAAGATACGCACAAAATGGCAGAGGCAAACAAGGCTTTCGCACATTACAGATGGTAATCTTTGTGCATTGTGCAAAGTTTTGTTCGCATTAAAAATTTTATAAAGGAGGATAATTATGGCTAGACAGGTCTCGCTTGAAATGACAAGAAACATCGGTATCATGGCTCATATTGATGCCGGTAAAACCACTACAACCGAAAGAATCCTGTACTATACCGGTATCAATCATAAGATTGGTGAGGTACATGAAGGTGCCGCTACCATGGACTGGATGGTTCAGGAGCAGGAGCGTGGCGTAACAATCACATCGGCTGCTACAACATGTTTCTGGAAAGATCACCGTATTAATATCATTGATACACCGGGCCACGTTGACTTTACTGCTGAAGTTGAGCGTTCACTGCGTGTTCTCGACGGATCGGTTACAGTTCTCTGTGCCAAGGGCGGCGTTGAGCCACAGTCCGAGACTGTATGGCGTCAGGCTGATACCTACCGTGTTCCTAGAATGGCTTATGTCAACAAGATGGACATCATGGGTGCTGACTTCTACAGAGTTGTAGCAATGATGAAAGAAAGACTTAACTGTAACGCTGTTCCGATTCAGCTCCCTATCGGTGCTGAGGATCAGTTTAAGGGAATTATTGACCTTGTTACAATGAAGGCTGAGGTTTATTACGATGACCTCGGCAAAGATGTTCGTGAGGAAGAAATTCCTGAGGATTTGAAAGACCTCGCTGAAGAGTACCGCGAAAAGCTCATTGACGCTGTTGCCGAGCAGGATGACGCTCTTATGGAAAAATACTTTGAGGGTGAAGAACTCACAGTTGAAGAAATCAGAGCAACAATCCGTAAGGCTACAATCAACAATGATATGGTACCTGTATGCTGCGGTACATCTTACCGTAACAAGGGCGTTCAGCTTTTGCTTGACGCTATCATTGATTATATGCCGGCTCCGGTTGACATCCCTGCTATCAAGGGTATTAACCCTGACACTGATGAAGAGGACGAAAGACACTCTTCTGACACAGAGCCGTTCTCAGCTCTTGCATTTAAAATTGCTACTGACCCATATGTAGGTAAGCTCTGTTTCTTCAGAGTTTATTCCGGTGTTGTAAATGCAGGTCAGACTGTTTACAATGCTTCTAAGGATAAGAGCGAAAGACTCGGTCGTATTCTTCAGATGCACGCCAATAACCGTAAGGATATTGACGCTGTATATTCCGGTGATATTGCCGCTGCTGTTGGTCTTAGAAATACAACAACAGGCGATACACTTTGTGATGAAAAACACCCTATAATCCTTGAGTCTATGGAGTTCCCTGAGCCTGTTATCAGGGTTGCTATTGAACCAAAGACTAAAGCCGGTCAGGAAAAGATGGGCATTGCTCTTGCAAAGCTCGCAGAAGAGGACCCGACATTCAAGGCTTATACAGATGAAGAAACCGGTCAGACAATCATCGCCGGTATGGGTGAGCTTCACCTTGAGATTATCGTTGACAGACTTCTTCGTGAGTTTAAGGTAGAAGCTAACATCGGTGCTCCACAGGTTGCTTATAAGGAAACTATCCGTAAGGAAGCAGATGTTGACTGTAAGTATGCCCGTCAGTCCGGTGGTAAAGGTCAGTACGGTCATGTTAAAATTCGTGTATTCCCTAACCCGGGCAATGGCTACGAGTTTGTAAACTCCATTGTCGGCGGTTCTATTCCAAAGGAATATATCCCTGCTGTTGACCAGGGTATCCAGGGTGCTATGCTCTCGGGTATTCTTGCTAACTACAATGTTGTTGACTGTAAGGTTGAGCTCTATGATGGTTCTTACCACGAGGTTGACTCTTCTGAAATGGCATTTAAGATTGCAGGTTCTATGGCTTTCAAAGAAGCTATGGGTAAGGCAGACCCTGTTCTGCTTGAACCTTTGATGAAGGTTACAGTTATTGTACCTGAGGAGTATATGGGTGATGTTATCGGTGACCTTAACTCCCGTAGAGGACAGATCCAGGGTATGGAGGCTGTTGGTAACGCACAGCGTATCAACGCTCATGTTCCGCTCTCTGAGATGTTCGGTTATGCAACAGATATGCGTTCCAAAACACAGGGCCGCGGTCAGTATGTAATGGAGCCTGACACATATCAGGAAGTTCCAAAGTCAATTGCCGAGGATATTATGTCCAAACGCAAGAAAAAAGACTAATTTAAACAGCAAAAAGTGCTGATTTTATCATAAAAGCTATTGCAATTTTGTAAAAAAATTGGTAAAATAGCATTATCAAGATTTTTATCTAAGGAGGAAATTACAAAATGGCTAGAGAAAAGTTTGAAAGAAATAAGCCACACGTAAACATTGGTACTATCGGTCATGTTGACCATGGTAAGACTACACTTACAGCTGCTATCACTAAGGTTCTTAACCTTAACGGCGAAGCAGACTTCATTGATTACGCTAATATCGATAAGGCTCCTGAAGAGAGAGAAAGAGGTATTACAATCAACACAGCTCATGTTGAGTATGAGACAGCTAACCGTCACTATGCTCACGTTGACTGTCCGGGTCACGCCGACTATGTTAAAAACATGATCACCGGTGCTGCTCAGATGGACGGTGCTATCCTTGTTGTTTCTGCTGCTGACGGCCCAATGCCACAGACAAGAGAGCACATCCTTCTTTCCCGTCAGGTTGGTGTTCCATACATCGTAGTATTTATGAACAAGACTGACCAGGTTGACGACGAAGAGCTTCTTGAACTTGTTGAGATGGAAATCCGTGACCTCCTCAGCGAGTATGAGTTCCCTGGCGACGATACACCTATCATCAAGGGTTCTGCTTATGTTGCTCTTACAAGTGATTCTAAGGATTCTAACGCTCCTGAGTACAAGTGTATTCACGAGCTTATGGATGCTGTTGACGAGTTCATCCCAACTCCTGAGAGAGATTCCGACAAGCCATTCATCATGCCTGTTGAAGATGTATTCACAATCACAGGCCGTGGTACAGTTGCTACAGGTAGAGTTGAAAGAGGTAGGATCAATGTAAACGAAGAAGTTGAGATCGTTGGTCTTACAGATGAGATCCGCAAGGTTGTTGTTACAGGTCTTGAGATGTTCAGAAAGTCACTTGACTTTGCAGAGTGCGGTGATAACGTAGGTGCTCTTCTCAGAGGTGTTCAGAGAACAGAGATCGAAAGAGGTCAGGTTCTTGCTAAGCCGGGTTCAATCAAACCACACAAGGCTTTCAGCGGTCAGGTTTATGTTCTTACTAAGGACGAAGGCGGCCGTCACACACCATTCTTCAACAACTATCGTCCACAGTTCTACTTCAGAACAACTGACGTTACAGGTACAATCTCTCTTCCGGAAGGCACAGAGATGTGTATGCCTGGCGATAATGTTGAGATGTCTGTTGAGCTCATCACACCAATCGCTATTGAAGAGGGTCTCCGTTTCGCTATCCGTGAAGGCGGTAGAACAGTTGGTTCAGGTGCTGTTACAGCTATCAACGACTAATTACTTTTCATTCAATTGCCCTTGCAGGAAACTGCAAGGGTTTTTTATGTATAAAAATAAGCACCCATCTTTGATGATGGGTGCTGTGTCTTAAAATTTTATCAGATGCTTCTAACTCTTATTACGCCGTCAACTGCAATGTCAGCGTTTGCTGCATTGTCAATGATTACATAAGTATAATCACCTTTGGTTGCAGATTCTGCGTCGTCTGAGCCTGCTGCTGATTTGATAGCCTCAACATCAACATCTGCCTTTGCAATAACGCAAACTCTTGTGCCGCCTGCTCTTGTTTTTGAAAGTGCAGGTAGGTTTACCGAATTTACGATGTTGCCGTTTTCGAGGTAATCCTTAACTTCGTTTGCAGCCATAATCGCACAGTTATCTTCACTCTCAGGGGTTGATGCTCCCAAGTGTGGCAATGCAATTACGCCCTCTTCGCCAAGAATATCGTCTGTAGCAAAATCAGTTACATAAGCACTGATTTTACCGCTCTTGAGTGCTTCAATAATGTCAGCTGAATCAACCAAACCGTCACGGCTGTAGTTGAGGATGCGAACGCCGTCCTTCATCTTTGCAATTGTATTGCTGTTGATCAATGCACGGGTACCGTCATTGAGCGGAACATGAACAGTGATGTAATCTGCCACAGCGTAAACTTCGTCATTGCTGTCAACAACCGTACAATCTGAAAGCTTTGCTTTGTTAGCCTCGCTCAGATAAGGGTCACAGCCTACAACCTTCATACCCAGGGCTGCCGCTGCATTTGCAACCTTAATACCGATTGCACCTAAGCCGATGATGCCAAGTGTTTTACCTGTAATTTCCGGACCTGCAAAGTTTGACTTGCCCTTTTCAACCAATTTGCCTACCTGGTCGCCGTTGCCCTTGAGGGTTTTTGCCCACTCGATACCTGCAACGATTCTTCTTGATGATAAGAGCAGACCTGCAATGACAAGCTCTTTAACAGCGTTTGCATTGGCACCCGGTGAGTTGAAAACCACAATGCCCTTTGCTGCACAGTCGGCAATAGGAATATTGTTTACGCCTGCACCTGCTCTTGCAATAGCAAGAAGGCTTTCAGGCAGTTCTGTATCGTGCATTGAAGCAGAACGCACGAGGACCGCATCAGGTGTATCGCAAGAGTCGGAAACACTGTAGTTGTCGCCGAGGATGTCTGTTCCGCATTTTGCAATTTTGTTTAAAGTAAGTATATTATACATTCTTATTCTTCTTTCTGGATTGAATTATATCGTCAATAAAATTAAGCGTTAGCTTCTTCAAACTTCTTCATAAAGTCAACAAGCTTTTCTACACCCTCGTAAGGCATAGCGTTGTAGATAGAAGCACGCATACCGCCTACTGTACGGTGACCCTTTAGATTTACAAAGCCTGCCTCTGTTGCCTCTGCAACAAACTTAGCGTCCAAATCCTTATCACCTGTTACAAAAGGAACATTCATAAGGCTTCTGTCCTCAGGAACTACTGTACCCTTAAAGAGCTTTGAATTATCAAGAAAATCATAGAGAAGCTTTGCTTTCTTTTCGTTGAGTTCTTTCAACTTATCAAGACCGCCGATTTCGTTCTTAATCCACTCAAGAACGAGCTTGGCAATATAAATTGTATAGCAAGGCGGAGTGTTGTAAAGCGAGTCAGCCTTTGCGTGTGTTTCGTAATTGAACATAGTAGGAGTAATATCCATAGCGTTGCCAATTAAGTCCTCGCGAATAATTACAATTGTAAGACCTGCCGGAGCGAGGTTTTTCTGAGCACCTGCAATAAGGCAACCAAACTTGCTTACATCAATCGGCTCGGACATAAGGCATGAAGAAATATCAGCTACAAGCGGAACATCGCCTGTGTCAGGAAGCTCATGGTAAACTGTACCGTAGATTGTATTGTTCATACAAATATAGAAGTAGTCAGCATCAGGCGAAAAAGTTGACTTATCAAGCTTTGGAATATATGAAAATGTCTTATCCTCAGAAGAAGCAACAACATTAATGTCGCCGTATCTCTTAGCCTCCTGATAAGCCTTCTTAGCCCACTGACCTGTAATAACATAGTCAGCCTTGCCGTTCTTTGTCATAAGGTTCATAGGCACCATTGTGAACTGTGATGAACAGCCACCCTGAAGAAGAAGAACTTTGTAATTGTCGGGAATATTCATTATCTCACGGAGCAATGCTTCGCAGTCTTTGATAATTTTATCAAAATACTTGCTTCTGTGTGACATTTCCATTACAGACTGTCCGCTGCCCTCGTAGTCGAGCATTTCTGCTGCGGCTTTTTTTAGTACCGACTCAGGCAGCATTGATGGGCCTGCTGAAAAGTTATAAACTCTTGCCATTATTAAAAATCTCCTTGTCTGAAATATACATTGATATGGTTATTTTGAAAACCGTGGTTTTCATCATACTTTATCATTATATTACTTTAAAAAGCTAAAGTCAATACAATCAACCGAGTTTCATCTCGCCGATCACATTTCTAAGGTCATCCCTCATACGGATTGCCTCGTTTCGGGCTGCTTTGGCGTAATCTTCAGGGTCAAGTCCGTCAACCTTCTGCCATGCACACATAATTCCTCTTGAAGAGTTTACAACTGCACCAATGCCGTTTTTGTCAAACGCACCCTCACAGTCCTTGGCACCGCCACCCTGAGCACCATAACCCGGAACGAGGAAGAATGTTGTTTTAAGCTCGCCCCTCAGCTCGGTCAGCATCTCAGGGTAGGTAGCACCTACAACCGCACCTACACCGCTGTAGCCGTATTTGCCGGGTAGCTCCTTGCCCCATTCTTCGCACATTGTGCCTACACGCTGATAGACGGTTTCGCCGCCTTTGAACTCAAGGTTTTGCAACTCGCCCGAAGACGGATTTGAAGTCTTAACCAACACAAAAATACCCTTGTCGCCGTTTTTACAAATATCCAACAGCGGAGAGATTCCGTCTGTACCGAGGTATCCGTTCACGGTGAGGGCGTCGCCTCCGATTGCTTCAACCTCTGTGCCGTCAATGTCTGTTGTACCAAGGTGAGCTGCTGCATAAGCCTGCATTGTTGTGCCTATGTCGTTACGCTTGCCGTCGGTAATTACAAACATACCTTTTGACTTTGCGTAAGCGATTGTTTCTGTAAGTGCCTTAAAACCGTACCAACCGTACATTTCATAATATGCACACTGGGGTTTTATGGCAGGAACAATGTCGAAAAGCTCGTCAATCAAGCCTTTATTAAAGGTGAGTATTGCGTCAGCCGCACCCTCAAGGGTTTTGCCGTACTTTGCAAATGATTCATCTTTTATGTATTGCGGAATATACGCAAGCTTTGGGTCAAGCCCTGCAACCGTAGGATTTTGCTTTTCTGCTATTTTTTCTATAAGTCTGTCAAATGACATAATTTACCTCCGTTCACGAATGTTTACACACCGTAGGTTTTTCTGTATTCTTTCATAGCCTCAAGGTGTTCTCCGCCGTCAACTACGCCATTTTCAATTGCAGAGATGATGTCGTCCATTGTAACAACCGAGTGAACCTTTATGCCGAACTCCTCTTCAACTTCCTGAACGGCTGACTTCACACCGCCTTTGCCGACTTCCATTCTGTCAACAGAGATAACCATATCGGTAACAACGGCGTCGCACATACCCTTGATTTTTTCCATTGACTCCCTTAAAGCTTTGCCCGAGGTGATAACATCATCTACAAAAATCAGCCTGTCGTCGGAGCTGAACTTATAGCCGATAATCATACCGCCCTCGCCGTGATCTTTAACTTCTTTTCTGTCAAAGCTGTAGTTCAGATCAATGCCGTACTTGTTATAAAGGGTAACTGCTGTTGTGATAGCAAGCGGAATGCCCTTGTATGCCGGGCCGAAAATTGCGTCACCCTCTATGTTGTTTTCCTTTATGCACTCGGCATAAAAACCCCCGAGTGCGGAAATCTGCGAGCCTGTTTTGTAATTTCCCGTGTTGATAAAGTACGGCGACAGCCTGCCGCTTTTGAGTGTAAACTCGCCAAAGCGTAGTATTTCACTGTCAACCATAAATTTGATAAACTGTTCCTTGTAAGTCAGATTTCCCATTCTGCACACTCCTTATTCTTCTTTATACACTACCTCGCCGCCGAGGATTGTCATTTTTACTTTGCCACGCATTTTCATACCCTTAAAAGGTGTGTTTTTGCTCTTGCCGTGGAGTTTGTCCCTGTCAACCACCCACTCTTTGTTGATGTCGATAAGTGCAATATCTGCATCTGTGCCGATTTTGAGTGTGCCTGCGTTAATTTTTAGTATTTTGGCAGGTGCGGTACTCATAAGGTTGGCTATGTCAAGCAGAGAAAATCCGCTGTTGTAATAAAGCTCAGTGAGTGCAGCCGCCAGGCTGGTTTCCATACCTATTGAGCCGTTCGGGGCTTTTTCAAAGTCAGCTTTGTCCGCCTCGGTGTGCGGTGCGTGGTCAGTGGCTATACAGTCGAGTGTTCCGTCTGCAAGCCCTTCAATTATCGTCAGTCTGTCCTCTTCGGTACGAAGCGGAGGATTCATTCTGTAGTCAGCATCACGCTTTTCAAGGGTGTCCTCCGTAAGGGTAAAATAGTGCGGAGCAGTTTCTGCCGTAACCTTTACGCCACGCTTTTTTGCCTGACGAATCATTGCAACGGAAGTTTTGGTGCTGACATGGCAAATGTGAACAGGCACATCGTTTTCTTCGGCAATTGTAAGCTCTCGTTTGGTGCCGTTGTCCTCGGCTGCCGCAGGAATTCCCTTGATTCCGAGTTTTTCGGACATTTTGCCCTCGTTTATTTTACCGCCGTCGGTAGCGTCCAAATCCTCACAGTGTGCAACAACAGTCATACCAAGCCGTGGAGCTTTCTTCATAGCCTCCGCCATAATTTCAGGGTCAAGTACAGGTCTGCCGTCGTCGGAAAGACCGATTGCCCCGGCTTTTCTCAGTGCTAATAAATCCGTAGGTACCTTGCCCTCAAGCCCCATTGTTATTGAGCCTGCAACATAAACACGGCACTTACAGTTCTTTGCTTTTTCGTTGATATAGTTGATTACCCCTGCGTTGTCAATTGTAGGGTTGGTGTTTGGCATACACAGCAGGCTTGTTACACCGCCTGCGGCTGCCGCATTTGTTCCGCTGATGATGTCCTCTTTTTCTTCCTGACCCGGGTCACGCAGATGAACATGGAGGTCTACAAGCCCCGGAAAGGCGACAAGCTCTGTGCCGTCAATCACCGTTGTGTTTTGGTCTGCATTGAATGCCTCGGAAATTTTTCCGTTTTTCACAAACAGGTCGGCAACTTCATCTCTGTTCTCGTCAGGAGAAATAATCCGCACATTTTTAATAATAAGTTTACTGATACAAATCACCTCTTAAAATTTTCTTGATGAATTATTTTGATTTTTATTCGCTGAGCCGTTCTTTTTGCGTGATTTCTTCTTTTTTGACTTAGTGTCGTTTTCAAAGAAATCATCGAGAACGGCTTGGTTTTTCTTTTGTTCGTTATACCGCTGATGGGCTTCACGGAGAAGTGTGCGTTCGAGCTTATCCATACTTTGGGATGTTTCAAAACCGTCTACACCGTCAAAAAACGCGTCAGGGCGCTCTGCTCCTGTTGCAGTGTGACGGTTTTTACGGCGCTCTTCTCTTTCAAGCCTTTCTTGGCGGTCGCCGTTGTATATACGGGAGTTGATTCGGTTCAGGGCGGTTTTTTTACGTTTTTTTCTGATGATCATAGCAATTATCAGCACAAGGATTATTATAACCAAAATGCCGACAATACCCCAAATTAAAATCAGCACATTTTTATCGGCGTCGGTTTGTGGTATTATTCTGAATTTTGCATTCTCGAGCAAAGAGTTTACAAAGGCAGTATCTGCATTGTCGATATCTCCGTTTTGTGACTGCAGCACAAAGTGCACATACTTTCCGTTTACCACTGTGTCAGCTTGTTCGATATATACGGTTTCGTCAGAATCATCCTTTTGAGAAATTATCGAGTTAAAGTACACAATGTCGTTATATGTATCTACGCTGCAGCTGCTGCAGTTGCCCGAATTAACATAACTTTGTTTTATTGAGTCAATTTGTTCCTCAGACAGCAGTGAGTAATTGTAAACATTCTTGCTGTTTGCGTCCTCGCTGACAGTAACGGTGAGAACCTGGGTATCGTCCTTGGAAAAACCCTGAAGATAAATTCCGTAATCAATGAGGTTGTCAAGGGTTGTCTGATGTTTTGTGAAAAGCTCGCTGTCGGTTGGGGTCTGCCTTGTAATAACTTCCATATCATTTGGCAGCAAAAGTGAAACACCGGCTTCTTCTATATCAAATTGTACCGAATCCTCAGCAAAAGCTGACGGAACAGAACAAAGCAGTATTACAGTCATTATAAGAAACACAAAGTAGTTTTTTATTTTCATAAAAATCCCCCGATAACATAAACATTACAGCAAAAAAATTGCTTACTCACCCATACTTATAATGTATCTATTCTATTATACCCTTTTTTTATGCAAAACACAAGAATTATTATAGATAAAATACACGGCGGGTTGTATGTGTTAAAATTATGATATAATACTAAAAATCCTGCGAGCGTAAAAATAAGACGGCAAATATTCGGCAATAAATAATAAAATCTGCACAAGTAAAAGCATAATTGCACAAAATTATTGCATACAGTGTGTATAAATATGTCAGCAGATTTGTAGGTTTGTCAATGATTAGTTACACATTAAGAAAAAACAACTTCGCCGGTATCAAGGAAGTGTTTAAGGAACTCTCTCGGAGACTTCCATCCGAGCGGACGCATAGGAAAATTATTGTATTTTCTGCTGTGAACAG
>JAFTGC010000002.1 GCA_017458105.1 Ruminococcus sp.
CACGGAGGGTGTGGATTGAAATTGTAAGCAAGAATAGCAAGCACTGCGAAGTGTCGGACGTCACCCTCCACACGCAGGGTGTGGATTGAACTTACGCAAAGGACATAGCCAAAAAGCACAAGGCTGGTCACCCTCCACACGGAGGGTGTGGATTGAAATGAGTAAATCTGTATTACTCTTAATTTTAGGATAACGCGTCACCCTCCACACGGAGGGTGTGGATTGAAATTCCTGAAAATATGGAAAGACTCAGAAAATCTGCGTCACCCTCCACACGGAGGGTGTGGATTGAAATCGGAAAGCTGAAATATCTCGTACGCTGTTTGCTGGCACCCTCCACACGGAGGGTGTGGATTGAAATGATTACAACAAAGATAATTATTTTGACATACAAAAGTCACCCTCCACACGGAGGGTGTGGATTGAAATACAATGTAGTTTTCCAAAGAACGCAAAGTTGCTTTGAGTCACCCTCCACACGGAGGGTGTGGATTGAAATTTTCTGATGGTGTAATTGAGACAACCGCTGCTTATGGTCACCCTCCACACAGAGGGTGTGGATTGAAATTTATATTAACTCAGGTTTAGGAAATATAAAATCAGTCACCCTCCACACGGAGGGTGTGGATTGAAATAATCGAACCCAAATCAATACGGTTTATGATATTGAGTCACCCTCCACACGGAGGGTGTGGATTGAAATAGCTTTGGAGTAAGATGTACGAAAATAAATCGCCGTGGGTCACCCTCCACACGGAGGGTGTGGATTGAAATCACATCGTTAAGACATTCCTCTAAAGCTTCTATATTGTCAAGCTGTTCAATGTAGTCTGAGAATTTCAGATATTCCGTACTGTCCCGGCTGAGATTCCGCATAGTGTAGGCAAGTATGGCACGGTCGTCAATATAACGGTCGGAGTTTTGTTTTTTCTGTTATTCCAACATAATTTACACTTTTGGGGTTAAAATTTTTGTCGTACTGCTTGACAAGGGAGAATAAACCTGATACAGTAAAAGTAGAGTTAGTGTGTAACATTGGGCTAGTATCACCGTTTGGTGAAAACACCCCGTTACCTAACTCCATTTTTATTGATACCAAATGATAAGCCCTTTGTTTTATCTTTTTCTCAGCTTCATCAAAATAGAGCTCAACGGATAATGTCACCCTCCAAATGGAGGGTGTAGATTGAAATACCATAGCAACCGATGAAACAAGTGGCTTATATTACTGCTCACAATATAGGTGTTTATCTACTGATTTTGACTTTGAGAAGATTTACAGCATTATACATTATAAATTGTAATTGGCTATCGCATCGCTAACTCAACTTATTTTCAATGAGAAAGGACACAGGAACAATCTTATGGAAAACATAGACGAAGTATATGATTTTTACAACAACGGAGCAGAGATTGACCGTCTTGAGCGTGGTTTAGGCATTGTTGAGTTTTATCGCTCAAAAGAGATTATTTCTCAGTACATAACCGAGAAAAGCACTATTTACGATATTGGTGGCGGTATCGGTAAATACTCCGAATGGCTTGCGGAACAGGGACACAATGTAACGCTGATTGAGCTTGCTCCAACAGCAGTTGAATATGCAAAGAAGAATATGAAAGTACCCTACACGGCAGAGGTAGGCGACGCAAGAGAAATCAACAAGACGGATGAAAGTGCAGATGTGGTTTTGCTAATGGGACCGCTATACCATTTGCAGAATAAGTCTGATCGTGAAAAAGTATTGAATGAAGCGTACCGTGTTTTGAAAAAATGCGGATTGCTGATAGTGGCAGGCATTTCTAAGTTCAGCTCTACTACTTGGGCACTATCTGTTTACGGTAACGGTTGTGACTTTATTGACGACGATATTTATATGAATATGCTTAAACACGAGCTTTCAACAGGAGAACATAACCGCCCGAAGGAGTATCCGTTTATCATTGCAAATGCCTATTTTCATACGATAGACGAATTGAGAAAGGAAGTCCACAACAGTGGTTTTGAGGTTATGACTTATCACGCTGTGGAAGGGTGCGTGTGGATTACACCAAAGCTTGACGAGAAATGGCAGGATACAAACAGCAGAAACAGAATGCTTGATATAATCCACGCAACCGAACAAGAAGAAACACTGATGGGATTAAGCCCGCATTTCTTGGTGGTTGGCAGGAAATAGGTATTACCTCATAAAATCGGCGTAGAAAACATAGTGATATTCGTTGTTATCTTAATTTCAATAATTTTCAAAGTGCTTTTTACATTTTAAAACTAAATGCCACATCGTTGGATCATAATAACGATGTGGCATTAATCAATATGATTGGCTTTGTCAAGAAAAGTGTGTAAGCTTTTTAAAAATTAGATAATTGATGTTTTGTCCGCCTTTTAATAAAACACGGCAAAACGAAAACGGCTCAAATTCTTAGAATTTGAGCCGTTGCTGGTCGAGGTGACAGGAGTCGAACCTGCGGCATCCTGGTCCCAAACCAGGCACTCTACCAAACTGAGTTACACCTCGATACACTGTTTTCAGTACTTGATTATTATATCCTATACAAAAGAAAATGTCAAGCGTTTTTTTGCAAAATTTTTAATTTTATTTCAAAAGCTTTATTCAAAAGCCCTGCCGCGTTGCTTTTTTACGGCAGGGATCGGTTTTTTATGCCATACGGTTTTCAATCAATTCAACTGCGTGCATTACCTTATCATACTTTAAGTTTTTTATCCTATAACTGCTGGTTTTGTTGCTATAAACATATACTTTAACATTAGCCACTTTATACAGGCGTTGAAACGGGCTTTGGTAAACCTCTACATACTGAATTCTGTCGTACGGAATATATGTTCGTGTTATGTTCAGTTTGTCAAAAAAATCTATCCTTACCGCTTTATCGCATATTGTTATTTCGCTCTGTGTATAGGAATAGATTCTGAAAAACAGCCAATACACAAACACCACAAGCAGAACAATCAGCGGTACACGCACAATTTCTCCAAAATAGCCAAGTCTGTAAAGCACCACCATTGTCAGAATATCACCGCCTATTGAATAAATAGGAAACCACAAAAATGAAAAAAATTCGGTTTTTACCGGACGGACTTTATAGTCTTCCTGCTTTTGCAAACTTGTAATTCTTTTTAAGATTTCGTTAGTATGAGCATCCTTATCTGCCGGAATCAAAAGTCCCATATCACCTTTTTGAACTCCGCTTCCTACAGTTTTTATATATGTGCTTTTCAGGTTTAACAGCAGCATAATTATACTTTGCCTGATTTGAATAGCATTTATTTTTTTGGTGGCAGTAATAAATTCAACTCTATTAAAAATACCTCTTTTTATTCTGATAGCAGTTTCTCCGATTTCAAGCGTAAAGAAAGAATACCTCTCCAACTGAACTGTAAACGCTATTACCCATCCGGCTATAAGAAGTGTTGCAAAGCCCGAAATCGCCTCCGGTACGGCAATGCTTATAATGTAACGAATGATGTCCATAGTGTTTTGAAAATACAACTTGAGCAGTTGATTTGTCACTGAAGAAGTTTTGTACAGAACAGGGGCAATAATCAGCAAGCCTGTAAGTGTGTTGCTTCGTGTTGCGGCCATCAATATGGTTTTAAAAAAACCTCCGTGGTAGGTGAACATAGGCTTTTCATCACCAAAAATCGTACTGCTAAGCCCGTTTGTTTTTTTCTTGCTGAGATATATTGAGTAACTTCCGTGTGAAAGAAATGAGCCTGGGGTATATATATAGTACTGCCTGGCTCCGAATAGCATAGGAAACATATTTTTCTTTATATATACCGACTGAATACAATTGTACGGAATATCCGAATGGCTTTTGTAAAAAAATCCTTTTTTGGCATACAATCGGGTTTCTCTTTCTATATACAATATATTTAGGTATTCAAGTATTACCGAAGTAAGAATCATCAAAGAAAACAAAGCCGATAAACCGTAGTTGGTTATCAACTCTGTAAGCGTTGTTGGATTAAACAGCAAATGTTGAAGCCCTGGCAGCAACAAAAGCGGAATGATGCCCGGCGTATAGTCAATTACAGTATATGGATGTGCTTTTTTGTAGTTTTTTCTGTTGGAACTCAAGGCGTCCATCCCCCTAACTGCTCTTTTTATATTCTCTGAACTGATTGCCAAGGTCTTGATCAACCTGGCTTACAAAAACTGTTGCACCCGCCGTGTGAAAAGCTACTGTATATACATTATAAACACGCTGCAGAGGCGACTGCAAAAGTTCAACATACTGGATTTTTTTAGCGAGAATATTCATTCGCTTTTTCATCAGTACGCCCTTTGTGATGGCTATTCCGTCAGGACGCACCTCGAGAATTGTAATTTTATATACATATGGTACTGCAATAAGCACGGTAAACAAATAGATTATAATATTCAATACCATAATGCCAAGTGCAATTATTCGTGAAAAAACATATACTCCGCCTAATAATAACGAAGCCACCAAAAATATAATTGTAGCCCTCAACCGCCAAACTTTTTTGGCGTTGACAGAAAGTTGTTGTACCATAAGCCACTGCTCCTGAAATCTATATACCTTTATTATATAAAATTTTAAATCACTTGACAAGGGCAAAGTTATTTAGTAGAATATTATAGGAAATGAAGCCAAGGTTTATACATATATTAAGGCAAAACTGAGGTATGGGTGCTTCGTCTTTATTGGCGAAGCTTTTTGTTTATATCATATAAGGAAAGATAGGGGAAATATAATGTTATTAACGGGTGCAGATATTATTTGTGAATGTCTTATTGAACAAGGTGTTGACACGGTTTTTGGCTATCCGGGTGGTGCGGCACTTAATACATATGATGCACTTTACAAATACAGCGATAAGATTACACATATACTTACAGCTCACGAGCAGGGTGCTTCTCACGCAGCTGACGGCTACGCAAGAACAACAGGTAAAACAGGCGTTGTTATGACAACCTCCGGCCCGGGTGCTACAAATATCGTCACAGGTCTTGCAACCGCCAATATTGATAGTATCCCTATGGTGGCAATCACAGGCAATGTTACAACCGATCAGCTCGGACGCGACAGTTTTCAGGAGGTAAACATTGTAGAAGTTGTTAAACCGATTACAAAGGCAAGTTTTCTTGTTGAAAAGGTTGACGACTTAGCCTCTGTACTCAGAGAGGCTTTCAGACTTGCACAGGACGGCAGAAAGGGCTCTGTACTTGTTGATGTGCCAAAGGATGTAACTGCTCACAAAACAGAGTTTACTCCTGTTAAGCCCGAACAGACAAAGGTTTTCAGTATTAAAAATCCTGAGAGCATTGAAGCTGTCAAAGAGCTTATCAAAAATGCGAACCGCCCTATGATTTATGCAGGAGGCGGAATAATAAGTGCCGAAGCATCTGACGAATTGGTTAAATTTGCCGAGCTTATCGACGCACCTGTTTGTTGTTCGCTTATGGGGCTTGGCTGTATTGCGTCAAGTCATCCGCTTTGTATGGGCAACATAGGTATGCACGGCGGTTACGAAACCGGTATGGCAACCGACGAATGTGACCTTATAATTGCAGCCGGTGCAAGGTTTTCCGACCGTGTTGCAGGCGACAGAGAAAAATTCGGTCAACAGGCAAAAATTGTTCAGATTGAAATTGACGAAAAAGAAATCAACAAAAATGTTAAGGTTGATGAATACATACTGGGTGATGTAAAAGAGGCACTCGCCGCACTTGCTGACGGTATAGATAAACTTTCACACCCGCAGTGGCTTGAAACTATTGCAAAGTGGAAAGAGAGCATAAAGACTGTTCCGGCAGAAAAGGACGGCTTCCCAAGCCCTCAAAAAATCCTTGAAACACTTAATACAATAAAGAAAGATACAGATATTGTTGCAACAGATGTAGGTCAGCACCAGATGTGGGTTGCTCAGTATGACGCAGTAGAAACACCACGCACACTCGTAACCTCCGGCGGTATGGGTACAATGGGCTTTGGTATGGGTGCGGCAATCGGCTCACAGATGGCTTTCCCTGACAGAAAGGTTATACTTGTAACGGGCGACGGCAGTTTTCATATGAATATAAACGAGCTTGTAACCCTTAAATCCTATAACCTGCCTGTAGTTGTGCTTGTAATGAACAACGCAGTGCTGGGTATGGTTCGCCAGTGGCAGAAGCTCTTCTACAACAACCACTTCTCTCAGACCGACCCTCACCGTGCAACTGATTTTACAGAAGTTGCAAAAGGCTACGGCATAAAGGGTCTTAAAATTACAAAAACATCAGATATTGAAGATGTTCTCAGCAAAGCTTATCAAATGAACGAACCTGTAGTTGTGGACTGTGCAATCAGCCCTGACGAGAATGTTCTTCCGATGATTCCTCCGGGAAAAACAGTAAATGATATTGTAACCGAGATGGACTGATTTTTAAAAAACTGTTGCAAAACCAAGGGTGTATTTGCAACGGTTTTTTATTTTTATAACAAAGCACAAAAATTTTATCTCTTATAAAACAAATTAAGAATTTTGTCTATTGCTAATTAGTTCTTTTTATGGTATAATATTGTTATATTTTTAACAGATTATGCAGGATGTGTTTAAAAAAGCATCAAAAAAGCCATAATACTGAAAATAAGGATGTGATTAAGTGGGAAAGTATAGTGATCTCACCCCGGAAATTTTGAAACTTAGCGAAATTTGTATCAAAAACGGTGTAATTGACCCTAAGCTCTATGAGTATTACGATGTAAAGCGTGGTTTGCGTGATGCAGACGGCAAGGGTGTTCTTACGGGACTTACAGAAATCTCCGAGGTTACTTCGGTAACTCATAAAAACGGCGAGCGTGTTCCTATCCCGGGCAAACTGTACTACAGAGGCTACAACATTGAGGACCTTGTAAAGGGTTTTATCCACGACGAACACTACGGTTTTGAAGAAATCTCTTACCTACTGCTTACAGGTAATCTGCCTACAAATGACGAGTTTGAAAAATTCAATAACCTTCTGGGCTACTACAGAACTTTACCTGATTCATTCGTTCGTGATATAATTATGAAAGCTCCTTCAAGGAACATTATGAACGCTCTCTCAAGAGAAGTGCTCACGCTCTATTGCTATGACGAAAAAGCAGAGGATACTTCAACCCCTAATGTGCTTCGCCAGTGTATTCAGCTTATCGCACTTTTGCCTGTTTTGGCTGTTTACAGTTATCAGGCTTTTAATTACTTCCACAACAAGCAAAGCCTTTTTATTCACTCACCTAATCCTGACCTTTCAACCGCCGAAAATATACTGCATATGCTTCGCCCTGACTGCAAGTACTCAAAACTTGAGGCAAAACTGCTTGATATGGCACTTGTGCTTCATGCAGAACATGGCGGCGGCAACAACTCCACCTTTACAACCCATGTTGTAACTTCTTCGGGAACAGACACCTATTCGGCAATTGCGGCGGCACTTTGTTCGCTGAAAGGTCCAAAACACGGCGGTGCAAATATCAAGGTTGTTAAGATGTTCCGCTACATCAAAAAGAACATTACAGACTACAACGATAAAGATCAGATAAGGGCTGTATTAACAAAAATTTTGGATAAAGAAGCTTTTGACAAAACAGGGCTTATCTACGGTATGGGTCACGCAATTTACACAATCTCAGACCCAAGAGCAAGGGTATTCAAACGCTTTGTTAAATCACTTTCGGAAGAAAAGGGCAGAACTGCCGAATATCGTCTTTACTCCAATGTTGAAGAAATTGCCGCAGAGCTAATCACCAAAAGAAGAAGAACAGACAAGCCTATTTCTGCAAATGTTGATTTCTACAGTGGTTTTGTTTACAGTATGTTGGATTTGCCGACAAAGTTGTTTACTCCGCTTTTTGCAATTGCCCGTGTGAGCGGTTGGAGTGCTCACCGCATTGAAGAGCTTGTTAATCCTAGCAAAATTATCCGTCCGGCGTACCGCAATGTTCGTGAACACCGTTATTATGTACCTATGAGTGGAAGAAAACCGCAAGAATAACAATTTTTGGCTTAAATTTGCAATAAACACTTTTAATAAAATCCCTTTTGTGATATACTTAGGATATGTATATTTATAAGTAAATCACATAAAGGGATTTTTTTATTATGGAAGAGAAAAAACAGGAACATAACGATATTATCGCAGGGCGAAATCCTGTTACCGAAGCACTCAGAAGCGGCAGAGCTATAGAAGCAATACTTGTTGCTAAAGGCGAGCGTAACGGAAGCATAGTTGCGATAATTGCCAAAGCCAAAAAGAAAAATATACCAATAAAGGAAGTTGACCGCAAAAAGCTTGATTTTTTGGCAGGAGCGGTAAGCCATCAGGGCATTGCGGCAAGGTGTGCCGTCAAGCAGTACAGCACTGTTGACGATATTTTTTCAAATGCAGAAGAAAAGGGCGAAAACCCGTTTATAATTGTGCTGGACAGAATTGAGGACGCACACAACCTGGGGGCAATTATACGCACCGCAGAATGTGCCGGAGCCCACGGCATTATAATTCCTGAAAGACGCAGTGCAGGACTTTCTTATACCGTTGAAAAGACCTCTGCTGGAGCACTTGAATATATGCCGGTGGCCAGGGTTAAAAACATAAACTCCACACTTGAAAAGCTCAAGGAGCGTGGTATGTGGGTTTACGGTGCGGATATGAACGGTGAGGATTATAAAAAGGTGGATTTTGCACCCGCAACTGCACTTGTAATCGGTAATGAAGGCAGGGGCATAGCCCCGCTTGTTGCCAAGCAGTGCGATGTGATAGTTTCACTTCCGATGAAAGGTAAAATAAACTCCCTGAATGCTTCCGTTGCAGGCGGAATACTCATGTACGAAATTGCATCAAAAAGATAAAAATGGTAAGGTAGATAATTATGGAATTTAAAAAACCTGATTTTCTGCAAAAATCAAAGCAGAACAAAACCGATGTTACCCCTTTGACCGCCTCAGAAGAAAATGAGGAACTTGAACAGCTCGACATAAAGAATATGTTCTACAGGTTTGCACCTATAGATGATACCGTTGATATTGAATACGAAATAAGCGGCGAAGATAATATGATTGTAGGTGAAAAAACCGGCACGACTATGAATGCCGAGGTAAGCATGGAGCGTGCAGGCGACAACGACGGTACGGTAACCAAAGACGAAAAAAATCTTCCGGAATACCGCAGTGCAGAAACCGAGGAAGAACCACCAGAGCCAACGGAATCACCAGAGCCAACAGAGCCTGAAGAACCTTCGGAAAACGACGAAGAAATTGTGAATTTTACAACCCGTGACAATTCAATGTTCGAGGCTCCCGTTGAAATAGAGGAAAACCTCCAGCTTGGCTCTCAGTCCGTCAACGGAACAGTTGCGGAGGATATAATTGACAGCGTCCCTCAGTTTGACATAAAGCCGATAATTATAACTGATATTGAAACAATAGATGTGGATATTCCTGACGCTCCCGACCCGGACAGTGAGGATGTAACCATAGCTATGGTTGATGAGGAATTTGACGAGAAAAAATTCCAAAAAGAAAGTCTTGACGCAATAATCGAAAAAGAGAATCTCCCTCCTCTGCCTAAAAAAGACGAAGAGCCGGACGGCTTGAAGTATGAAAAATTATTCGGTAAAAACGACCCTGTCCCTAAGGGAACAAATCAGGTGTCACGGGTGCCTGTGTACACTCCTGATAACCGTGTTGAAAAACTCAATGTAAATGTCGGCAAATTCTCGGTTGTTGTACGGCAGGAATACGAGGAGTATTTAAAAAGCAAAAATCCCGAAATTTCAGCAACTTATCATCCTGTTGAAAGCGTTGTTACAGAAGAAGTCCGCACGGTACGCAATCTTAAAAAGAGCTTTATAAGCGGATTTATGGAATTTTTCTCGGCTAACCCGGACGGTGAAAAGTTTGAAAAACAAACCACCGCCGAAAAAGTCGTAACTGTTGACGACTATGACGACCGTGAGGACGCACGCAATGTTGCACACGAAATCGGTGATAATTTAAGAAAACTGCGTTTCAGAAGCCTTGCGCTTTTGCTGTTGACTGCAATAACTATGTTTATGGTTTTTGTACAGAGTGTAGTGCCTCATTCGGTGTCGGTTTCAAACGGAGTTACCCCGGTTGTATTTGCAGGCCTTAACCTGCTGTTTATAATTGCGGGCTCGGCAATTTCCGGTGTTACTATCCTCAACGGACTTAATGTGTTGAAAAAATTCAAAGGAAATTCCGATACTGCGGTTGCTGTGGCAAGCATCAGCTCAATAATCGCAGGAGTTACCGCACTTTTTGCCAACAGTGAATTTTTCAACGGTACTTACAGCTATTATACCGTAATTGTTTTGCTCGGACTGCTTTGCAACTCTTTCGGCAAACTGATTATGGTACGCCGTGTTGACAAAAACTTTCGTTTTATTGTAAATAACAAAAAACTGAAATCCGCCAAAATTTATACCGATGAAACAATCGCCGCCAAGATGATGAGCGGTACAGTTGTTGAAAAGCCTATTATCGCTTATCAGCACAAGACGGATTTTCTCTCAAACTTTCTTCAGCTTTCATACGCCCCCGACCCGTCGGAAGAAGCAGCAGGAAAATTGGCACCTTTTACAACCGTTTGTTCTATTGTTGTTGCCGTTATCTTTGGCATAATTTCAAAGAGCGTTGTGGGCGGAATTGCCGCATTTTCACTTATTACAGCAATAAGTATGCCGATTTGCTCAATTATGGCTGTTAATGTTCCGATGAAGAATTTTTGCAGAAAGCTTCTTAAAAAAGGTGCTATGCTCAGCGGATTCCAAGGGGTTAAGCAGTTTTGTGACACTACGGCAATTATGGTTGACGCAGACGAACTGTATCCGGAAGGTTCGGTGGTTCTCAACGGAATTAAAGCGTTCAACGAACAGCGTCTTGACAGTGCGTGCCTTGCGGCGGCGGCTGTTCTTAAAGAGGTAAAAAGTCCGCTTGCACCGGTTTTTGACCGTGCTATGCAGGAGAGCCGTTCGGTTCTGCCTGATGTTGAATCGGTTATGTATGAGGATCAGCTCGGTCTTGTGGGCTGGGTAAACGGCGAGAGAATTCTCGTGGGCAACCGGGATTTAATGAAAAAGTACAGTATTGAAATTCCTGAAATTGATTTTGAGGATACTTACCGCCGTCAGCACAAACAAATTACATTTTTGGCACTGGGCGGTTTACTCACAGCTATGATGGTCACTACATACAGACCTAATGTTGAGATAGCAACCGAGTTACAGCGTGCAGAAGCAAACGGAATCAGCCTGCTGGTAAGTACAAGCGACTGTAACATTACCTCAGAACAAATTTCAGAGGACTTCGGTGTGTTCTACAGAAGTGTCAAGGTTCTTCCGACAGGGCTGGGTAATGTGTGCAAAGAAGTAACTTCTACCTTTACCGAGCGTTCAAGAGCATACCTCGCTACAAGGGGACGCTTCACTCAGCTTGCAAGAGCACTTTCGGGATGCGTTCAGCTGAAAGCAAACATCAGCATTGCTGTTCTTATTCAGTTAATCGGTGTTGTGTTGGGTATTCTTGTTATGGCTACAATTATGCTTTACAGCGGTATGAACATACTCCGTACAATGCCAATACTTATATATTCAGTACTTTGGGGGGCTGCCTCAATGGTGGTACCGCTTATCAAAAAACCTTAGGGGGAATTTTTATGTTGATAGCACCGTCACTCCTCAGTTGTGACTTTTCTGTAATGGGTAAAGAAATTGAAAGAATGGATAAATCGGGTGCAGACTATATGCACCTTGATGTAATGGACGGTCATTTTGTGCCAAATATCACTTTCGGTGCTCCTGTTATTAAAACTGTACGCAAATATACGGACAAGCCGTTTGATGTTCACCTGATGATTTCCGAACCACTTAGGTATATTGAGGATTTTGCAAATGCGGGTGCTGACATAATCACTTTTCATGTTGAAAGTGAAAGCGATATTCAGCAGACTATTGATAAAATCAAGTCGTTTGGTGTTAAACCGGGGCTTGTTATCAAGCCTAACACACCTGCAAGTGTGGTTTTTCCGTATTTAAAAGATTTGTTTATGGTGCTTGTTATGACTGTTGAGCCGGGTTTTGGCGGTCAGTCGTTTATGGCTGATATGCTGCCTAAGGTCGGTGAAATCCGTGAACAGGCAAAAACCGCCAACCCCGACCTTTTAATCGAGGTTGACGGCGGAATCGGTGAGAAAACAATCAGGCAGGCTTATGAAGCAGGTGTGGATGTTTGTGTTGCAGGTACAGCTGTTTTTAAGGCAGAGGACGCAACGCTTGCAATTGATAATCTTAAGGCTCTGTGCAAGTGAGGCTTTCGCCGATAAGCTGAATTGAATTTTTCTCGGTCAGGATATTGCCGTGTTCTGTTAAATGGGTGAGGAATCTTTCGGGGCAGACCACCTCGCTGCCAAATTCCGACAATAAAATTCTTGCTGATGTGTCAACAACGCTGTTGCAAAAGCATATATAATATTTGTCGTTCATTATATATGTACTGCTTTCATAGTAAAGCTTTGCCGAACGGTACATTGCGGTAATACAGCTCAAAAAGTGGTCAAGCCGTTCAAAAGAATACACCGCCGTGCTGTTTTGACGGATAATTTTGTAACGCTTTCTCTTCTTTTTAACAGTGAGCATAAATATCAACCCCTTGCCCGTGTGTGTGAGTTCAAGTAAAAAGGCACTGTTTTTGGTATCGAGATTTTCTGCTGTAACGGCTATGTCCATAACATAGTAGAGCAAATCCTCCTCATTCTGCACAGGAACTTCGTCAGGCAAAATTTCCAGCATTAAAGTATTTTCGTTTATTCTTGTAATAGTCATTTAATGACCCCCTTAATAATCATAATATGAGGTATGGAAGTCCATATCAACCTAAAATTATTCCCTGTAAACAATACACTAAAAAAATTTATATAATTTGGAAAGGATGACAAAATATGCCACAGTGGTTAAGTGACGCTGTATTTTACGAAATTTACCCTCAGTCCTTTAACGACACCAACGGTGACGGTATCGGAGATATTCAGGGTATCATTGAAAAGCTCGACTATGTAAAGGGGCTGGGCTGTAATGCGATTTGGCTCAATCCTATTTACGACTCACCTTTTATGGACGCAGGCTATGATGTGCGGGATTACAAAAAAGTTGCCCCACGCTACGGCACAAATGACGACCTCGTTCGCCTTTTTGACGAGGCACACAAGAAGGGTATTAAAATTTTGCTCGACCTGGTTCCGGGACACACAAGCGACCAAAACGCTTGGTTCCTTGAAAGTAAAAAGGCTGCAAAAAATGAGTACACCAACCGCTATATTTTTACGAATTCTGCATGGGAAGCACCGCCGCAGTACCGCCTGATGTGCGGAATATGTGAGCGTGACGGAAACTACCTTGTAAACTATTTCAGCAGTCAGCCTGCACTCAACTACGGTTTTTATGAGGTTACTCATCCCGACTGGCAGTTGCCTTATGACCACCCTGACGCACTGGCTACTGCTGAAGTTATGAAAGATATTATGCGTTTTTGGCTTGACAAAGGTGCTGACGGATTCCGTGTTGATATGGCGGATTCGCTTGTTAAAAATGATGAAGAAAAGATTGCAACCGCAAAAATCTGGCGTGGCGTGCGTGAAATGCTCGACAGAGAATACCCCGATGCTGCAATAGTTGCCGAGTGGTGCCACCCTGAAAGAGCCATCAACAACGCAGGTTTCCATATGGATTTTTACCTTGACCATTACGGCAACGGTTACTCCAGATTTTTCAGATACGAAAAAGACGGCGAAAACCGTGCGTTCTTCCACAAAAACGGAAAAGGCGACATCACCGCTGTGCTTGACGAGTATTTGCCTAACCTGCGTGATACAAGAAAAAACGGCTATATCAGCTTTATGACAAACAACCACGATATGCCTCGTATGACGAACTATGCGGATAAAGAAACTATCAGACTCGCCTATGCAACACTCTTTACTCTGCCGGGTGTTCCGTTCCTCTATTACGGTGATGAAATTGGTATGAAATATCAGAAAGGGCTTGTTTCAAAAGAAGGCGGATTTTCACGAACAGGTTCAAGAACACCAATGCAGTGGAACAGCGGTAAAAACCTTGGCTTTTCTGACGCTGACGAGTGCTATCTGCCTGTTGATACATCAGCAGACGCACCTACAGTTGAAAATCAGCAAAACGACCCTGACTCAATCTATAAGGTTGTAACGGATGTTATTGCCCTGCGTCACAAAAATAAAGACCTTGGCAATGACGGCGATTTAAAGGTTGTCTATGCCGAGAAAAACCAATACCCTTTTATCTATAAAAGAGGTAAATTTGTAATTGCAGTAAATCCATCTTCAAATGACGAAACAGTTGACTTTGATTTTAAGGTTAAATCCACACTCTACAGCCTGGGCAATACCGAGGTGAAAAACGGTAAAATTACTACCTATGCAAGTTCGTTCGTAATTTTTGAAGTTGAGTAAAGATAAAATTCCCCGAAAGTCAGATTTTTGGTCTGACTTTCGGGGATAATTTTTTATTATTTATATTACTTTATATTACTTTTTCTTTACGGTAATCTTGCACTTTGCGTACTTTTTACTGCCGTCCTTTGCCTTTGCAGTAATTACCGCTGAACCTTTACGAACTGCTGTAACAGTAACCTTTGTGTTGCTGTTCTTTTTGATTTTGGCAACAGTCTTTTTAGATGTTGACCAGCTGAGGTTCTTGTTAGCAGCGGTTGAAGAACTGATTTTTGCTGTGAGTTTGAAAGTTTTGCCAACCTTCAAAGTCTTTTTGGAATTGCTCAGTTTTACTGACGAAACAAGCTCAGTGTATTTTACAGAAACCGTGGTGTTCGTTGTTACCTTGAAAGAAACGGTTGATGTTTTGTAGGTTTTGCCGTTTATTGTTATTGATGCCAGTTTGAAGTTCTTATTAGGTGTAACGGTGATTTTTGCGGTTTCACCCGGATAGAACACGCCTGTTCCGCTGACCTTGCCGTGTGCGGAACTTGCCTTTACCTGATACATACCGCTTGTTACGCCGAATTTGTAGCTAAACAAGCCCGATACTGTAACCAAACTGTTGGATTCTGAAGTATTGTCATATGAACCCCAATCATCATCTGATTGTTCTGTAAGAACCGCGTCAGTTGCAATGCCGATATATGTGTTGTTGACAATTATGCCTCTTATAAAGTTGTTTTTGCTTGTGTAGAAGTATTTTGAATAGGTTGTAAATTTGTCTGTACTTGTTGTGTATTTAACAGTATCGCCCATGCCGTCAAACAGAACATCTGTGTAAAGCAAACCGCCCGACACAAGTCCAACTCCGCACTGGTAGCTTGTGTACTCTTTATCGCCAACTTTTACAAGCTGTGTTTTTTCTGTTTTGAGTTTTTCAGCCTTGCTTTCTGTCCATGTTGAACCGTTAAAGAAAAGGTTCTGTGGGAAGTTTTCTGTACCGTCTGTTCCAAGGGTGTAAACTAAACGGCTGTTGTCAATTTGCAAACACCTGCCCAGTGCTCGTGCAGAAGGTAGGCTTGCAGCACTCTGCCATTTGTTTGAAGCATATTTGTAAACGGTTGTAAGCGGTGTATTTGTTTCGCCGTCAAATCCGCCGATAATGTAGAGTGTGTTATTCAGCACAGCAACTGTAGGTTGATTAATTTTTTCATAGTCATAGTCTATGAAAGTGGTCTTTCCTGTTGATGTGTTTACCTTAACAATTGTACTTGTTGTATCGTAAACCACATCACTATTATTAGCAAGCGTCATGTTGCAGTTGGCAACATAGTAAACATAGCCGTTGTAATAAACCGCACCGGAAACTTTTATATTGTTCCATGCGTCATTGGTTTTATTTGAAAATTTTATATCGAGGTCTGTTACAAATGTTTCCTGAAGTTCAACGGCAGCTGTTTTGGTGTCTACAGAATATTTATCAAGATTACCTAATTCGTCAACTTTATAAATATACTTTCCGTCTGTCACAATATTATAGTTTGAAAAGTATTGAGTTTGCGGTGAACCTTCGGTGTATTTTGTGGCGGTACTGTAAATTCCGCTTGTTAAATCGTAACCTTTGTCATTATAAACTTTGAGTTCTACATTTTTGTTGAAAACACTGCTGTCGGTTACAGTAATTTTTTTGTCTGCTGTTGACTGTGGTGAAACAGTTTTTCCGTTTACATCAATGCTGCAGCCTGCAAGCGAAGTACCGTTAATTTCAAGAGCTTTGTTATTAACAGCTGTTGAAGTGATGTCAGGAATTGAAGAAACATCGTTTGTTGCACCTAAGTCAAGAACGAGTGATTTATTGACCTTGCGGTCAAAGCTGCTGTCCTGTTTTGTACGGTTCTTTATAGCAGTAATAAGCTGTTTTGCATCATAAGTAGGACTTTTTTCTTTTAAAAGAGCGATAGAACCTGTAACAGCAGGTGTTGCCATTGATGTACCTGAGAAGAAATCATACTTGCCAAAGGTTTTTTCTTCGCCTTTTATACCTTTAGAAACGCCTATATCATCAATTGAAACAGAATAATCACCGTCATATATTATACAAATCAAGAATACGATTTTTCTTTCTTTTGATGAAACATTTACACTTTGTCCAAATAAGTGCTCCCAATCTTCGCCGTCTGAAACAAGGTAGTTAAAGCCAATACACGATGAGTCTTCGCTTGATGCAGTGACTATTTGTTTGTTTTTATCAACATCAAACATAAACAGCATAGAAGGAAATCCATAAATGTCATATTCGGAAGTTTCTGAATCTTTGCGTATTTCGTCAACTCTAACCATTGCACTTAAATAAGGATTTTGTTCGGTGTCAGCTGTATATGGGATTTCTATCTGATATGTTTCGCCTGCTTTAGCACCCGTTATCTTCCACTGCAATGAATTATTGTCGCCTTCTGCATCTGTAAAGCCACTGTCGGCAACTGTTTTAAGCTCGGTTTCGCCTTTGTTTTGGTTAGATACAATTTTTGCGTTAAAATCATTTGTTTTATATAGTAAGCATTTTTCGTCATTATCGGAATATATTGCCGGATTGAAGCAGTTATAGTGAACACTCGAGAGAATGTCCGAACCAGGTGCAGCTACATCTACGGATGAATCTCCGTAATTAGAGTAAGAAGCAACCTCACCGTACTCGTTTGCAGCGGCAACTGTTACTATGTATTCACTGTTGCTGCAGGCAGGATAGATGTATTGATTTTTTTTCAGATCATCGGGGTTTCCTTTGGTTGCATTTATAGATGTATTGTTTTTAGAATTTTTAAAACTATTGTTAAAATCATCTTCAGGCAGACTACCGCCGTTTTTGTCACGCAAAGCAGCATCTGCGGAAAAGTCGTAATCTTTGTCCAAATCAACAGATTCGTTGCCGGCAGCACATACAGAAACAGCACCCAGCTTGCCGACTTTGTCCATGAGAGTTGTGAGTATTTCGGAGTCTGCATTACCGCCCCATGAGTTGTTGATTGCAACAACATTTACTCCCAGCTTAATTGCACGGTAAAGGTAATTGTAAGCGATTACGGCGTTTTCGAGCTCACCTGAACCGTCTTTATCAATCCATTTGATTGCCATAATTTTTGCGTTTTGGCTCACACCTGCAATACCCTTGCCGTTGTTTTGTTCAGCTGCGATAATGCCCGCACAGTGTGTTCCGTGACCGTTGTCATCCATAGGCTCAATGTCGTTGTTTTGGGCAATAATATTGATGCCGTATTTTCCGGGCAGTTTCTTCTGATAAGGATTTACCCACATTTTATTTTCAAGATCTTCATGAGTAAAGTCCACACCGGTGTCTAAAACTGCAACAACCGGTGTTTCAACATCAGTTGGAGTTTGCTCATCCCAGAGTTTTTCCGGATTTATGTCAAAATCCTTTTTGCCTTGATTTTTCTCTTGGTTGTCGAGTGACCACTGAAAATCACTGTAGGCATCATTGGTCAGCGAAAGTGTATGGTAGGTGTAGTTTGGCTCGGCAATTAAGACATCGTCGTTGTCGTTCAGATTTTTAACAAGCTCCTCGGTAGTAAGCTCGTCAGAAGAAACAGTGGCAACGGACACGCTGTTTTTTCTGTCGGCAAATTGCTGAACATCTTCAACTTTAATGTCGCCTGATGCACATGAAATATCCAGTTCATCTTCAAGGTTTGAACCTGAAGCAACAACATCGGAGTTTAGCATAACAACTGCTTCGCCCTCGACATATTGTTTTTCCTGATCATTTTTCAGTTTTTGGTTGATTTTTTCTTTGATTTTTGAGGTGTCAAGCTTTACGGAAGCTGTGGCATTGTCAACAGCAGATACTGCTATACCGCCGGTAAAAGCTGCTGATGTAACCATGGTAAGACTTAGCAAAGCTGAAACCGTTCGTTTGAACTTTTTCATTTGATTTCCTCCCAAAAAGTATTTATGTGTCTATTCTAAACTTTTACATCTAAAAAGTAAATAGATTTTTGTGTATAAATTTACTATAATTATTTGTAAGTTTTAACTATAAATTTATAATAATTGTTGATTTTTAGGCAATTTTATTCCAAAATGATGACTTATTATTCATATGAATTTTCAAGTTAAATATGGCATAATAAATCAGTCAATATCAATAATAACAAATTCGCTATGTTGTTCTGTACGGAACGGGTAACCCCAGCTTGCAATGCCCGATGTGGTGATTGCATTAAAGCTGTCTATGTTTTTTTCTCCGTAAGTAAGTTCAAAAATCCCCGTTGCCTGGGCGACAATTCCTGCGGGCCATATTTGACCGCCGTGTGTGTGACCGCTTAACTGCAAGTCAACGCCAAGTTCGGCATTTTGTTTGAGCTCCAAAGGCTGATGGTCAAGGTTAATTATATATTTGTTCTTGTCAACATCCTTTATTAACTCAGTCATAGCAGGTCTTTCGTAGCCTGATGTTTCAAACGACTTGTCTTCGCGTCCGATCAGAACATAATCATCAAACTCAGCAACATCATTTTTGAGAATTTTAATTCCGTTGTTTAAAATTGTAACCATAAGCTCAGTTTCTGTAAATTCGCAGTTTGCGTTGTAAATGCCACGGTCGTGGTTGCCGTATACATAGTAAACGCCGTCACGGGACTTTACATTTGATAGGATTTTAAAGGTTTGTTCCATCTGATATTTTGTTGTGCTTTCGTCAACTATATCACCAACAAGGACAAAAACATCCGGATTTTTGGCACTGATTTCATCAGCGTGTTTCTGTAAATCTTCAACATCCATTGTTGTACCCATATGCAGGTCGGCAATCATGGCAAGGTGTAGTTTTTTACCGTTATTCATTTTTGGGCTGTCATAATGGTAATTTGTTTCTATTACCGTAATCATATTTATGTATGCAAAAATCATCAGGCAGGCGGTGAACACAATCGGCACCATGCCAAGCTTGTAGATAAAGTCACGCTTTTTTTGAAAATTTTCGTTTTTGACTGCTTTTTTTAAAATGAATGAGATAAGCTGGAACAGTAAAGCAGAGAAAAAAAGGTGCAATATTACAATTATACTGCTTGTTCCAAAAAGCACAAATCCCCCGGCGGTTCCGCCGATTACAATTGCAAGCGAGGCTATGAGGCTGATAATTCTTTTTTTGAGGAACAAGCTGAATATTCTGCGAACAAAAAAGGTTAAATATACTGTCATGAACACTACAAAGAATGCTATCGGTATGATAATCCAAAGATACATAATAAAATGTCCTCCATATTTATTTTTAATTGAATATCATAAAAAATGTCAAGTGATGCAATTTCTTAATGATTATAACACAGAGAGGATTGTAAAACCATATATTTTTGCAGATTTTTTACAGAAAAAGACTGCATCAGAAAACCGGCTTTGAAGCCTGTTTTGCTAGGATGCAGTCAAAAATTATCATTCTTCCATTTGTTTGCCGAGGAAGGCTGCCGCACTTTGGCAGAGCTTTATTTCTGTTTCTCTGGGAATTCTTACGGTTTCACTTTGTAACATACAGACTGAACCTGTTACATCACCTGAGGCTATGATAGGATAAATTATCCCTGCTGCCTGGTCAATCCCTTCAACAGGGAAAGTGTCGCCGTTGCTGGTTTCGGTTGCGGTGTAGCTTCTGCGTTGTTCCATATAACTTTCAAGTGTTTGAGTGACTCTTCTTTCGAGAAATTCTCGTTTGCTTGCACCTGCAACCGCAATGACATGGTCACGGTCGGTAATAACCGTTGGCATTTGGCTTATCCGTGTAAGAACATCTGCGTACTGTGCGGCAAAGTTGCCCAACTCGCCTACAGGCGAGTATTTTTTAAAAACTACTTCTCCGTCCGTAGCTGTGAAAATCTCCAAGGGGTCGCCCTCACTGACAACACTGACAGCGAATTTCTTATCTTTTGTGTTTTTACTTTGCTGATTTTGCTCTTTTTCAAGATTTGCGTTTCTGCTGTGGAGAATGTGGTCAATGTCATTTTTCAGCTTGATGTGAATGTGATTCTCGTAAATATATATCTTCTCAATTATAAGGTCAAGGTCGTTTTTCTCCAATTTCTCCTTGTTCAGTATTTCATCGAATAAGTCAATCGCAAGCTGTGCCGTGCGGTTGGCACTGACGACGGTGTTGTGCTTATCGTAGGTCATCTTGATTTGATTTTCAAGCCCCTCAATCCGCTCGTCACACTCCGCAATCAACTCGTCATAGGTTTCCTGAATATCATTTTCCTGACTTGGCTTTCGGGCAATGTCGCGTGCACATTGCCGTATGAGAGCCTTTTTTTCTGCCTTGGTATCGGCTATCATTTCTTCGAGCTGTTCGAGTGTGTTATTGGTGGTTTGAATCTGACTTTCTTCTTTTGCAATGGTATCCTGCAATTTTTCAATCATTTCCGAGGAAGTGTCACGTACCATTTGCAGATATGATTTTACAATCGCGTCGAGTGTGTCCACACGAATGTGATGGCTCGTGCAGCCCTTTAACCCTCGCTTGTGATATTCTCCACAACGGTAAGCTTCCTTTAAGTCGCTCCTGCTCATTGGGAACATCGGGTTTCCACAGTCGCCGCAGACCATTAGCCCTGAGTAAGCATTAGTGAATTTTTTGATACCACGATAGTTGCTTTTCGTCCGCTCTTTCATTCCGTTTTGTGTTGTTGCGAACACGCGGTAGTTGATAATCGGCTCGTGATTTTTGAGGAACACAATGTGGTCACTCTCGTCATTCTTGATGTCCTGACCGTTGATTTTCTTTCGTGTGTATTTCCCTTGGCGAAGTGTGCCGATGTAGAAATCATTTGTCAGGATTCCCTGAATCGTTGCAATGCTCCACTGCGATTTTGCTTTGATGTGACATTCCTCACCTCGTGCTTCCTTTCGTGCTCGTTCGTTCATTCTCGGCGTGGGAATGCGTTGGTCGGTCAGGTAGTTGGCAATCCGCTTGTAGCCCCAGCCCTGATTGTAAAGCTCATACACCTTTTGCACAACAACCGCCTCGGTCGGTTCAACTTCAAACGCCATTGTTTTGCTGTTCGTTATCACATAGCCGTAGGGTACGGAGCAAATCCATTTACCGTCTTGCTGCCGCCGGCGTATGACATTACGCACCTTCTTGGAGGTGTCGGTGACAGGCATTTCGTTCATGAAGAAGTAAATTTGAATCCGCAGCCAATCATCGTTGGTGGGGTAGTCAATGTTGTCGCCGATAGCGATGATTCGTATACCCTCGTCGCGCAGGGATTCGAGCTCTACCAAGCCCGCACCGTTTCTTCGGGAGAATCGCGAGAGGTCTTTGATAATCAGAATATCATATTGGTTTTTGAACAGCTTGCGCCTCAGCTTTTGGTAGCCCTCGCGCTGTTCAAAGGTGTAACCGCTCTTGTCCCTGTCCTCGTAGAAGTCAAGCTCCGAGTTCGGAAAGTTCGTTTTTACATAGTCCTCAATAATTGCTTTCTGGTTTTCAATTGAGGTGTTTTCCTTGTTCAGTTCGTCGTCTACCGAGATACGGCAGTAGGCGGCAATGTAAAATTTCTCAGTCATATTATCTTTATCTTCTCCGAAGTGTTATTGACAACATTGTATCACACGTTTTTTATAATATCCAGCTATAAACCAGAGGTAAATTATGGTATGTATTCGAGCGGCGTGCGCCCGAATTTACGCCGAAAGTTTTTCAGCGGCAGCTTTGTGGTTCTGCTTCATCAAACAGTATAAGCTGTCCTCTAAATCGTCCTCGCCTGATTCCACCACAACATAAAGAAAGGAAAGATTTTTCAGGGCTTCGATGTTGTTCTTGATTCCTTTCATCAATTCTCTGTCGGCAGATTCTTTTCGACTCAGATAAAACAAAACCAGCTTCGGCTTTTCCTTTACCTCGATTCTAATAGTTTGTCACCTCATGGTTATTATTTCCTGTTGCAGTTCAAATAATCACAATCCTTTCTGCCAATCATCCGCCTCATCAAAGGTGAAGATGCCGTTTGTTTTCTTGACTTCCTTAATACACTCGCCTCGCAGTGAGTTGAGCACTTGTTTGTCTACTCCCTGATTGGCTGAAACTACGTTCATGGTGATAGCAAGCTCCACTGCGATTTTGAAAAGCAATCGGCTGATTCTGTTATCACTTTTTTTGAAAAGTTTTTTCATGATGTCTTCCAAAACAGGTGAGAGAAAGTTTACGCTTGAGTTCATATTCAAATAGCCACAGTAAAAATTCACTGCATTTTCAATGAACTCGCTTTTCTTTTGACAGTTATCCTCGCGGTAATTCTCCTCGACCTTCTCAAATGTAGAGTGCTTCATCCACAAAGTGAATCGCTCTTTTTTGTCCTCGTTATTCATTCAAAACCTCCGTTTCTTGCGATTGCGTCTGCAAAAGCGCTGCCTGATTTTGGCTTGACTAATGGCTTCTTTGGCGTTTTTACTCTCATAAAGCGCCGACAAAAGCGTTAAGCCCCATAATTGACGCACACTTTTTCAAAATCCAAAACCCCGAAAAATGGCTTAGCAGTCGGCATTGCCGGCTGATGTGAACCGCCCGTCGCCCAAAATAGGCGTCGGGCTTTCTCCTGCTTACTTTTCGACCAGGGAAGTATACGCCGATTTTTGAATAATTAAAAATGCTTTTCTCTTATTCTGCCGTATCTCTGTATAGTTCTATGGGTATAGTTATTTGTTAAGCAGAGTTTACAGCAGGTGTAGTAATCTAAGCAGCATTCTCCAAGAGCACAGTGACTGTGTAGAGGTTGGTCGTGTTGCTGCCGTTCATTCTTTTTCTGTTCTGCAAGTAAATCAAACCGAGACTTTGCAGGGTTGCTAATGCCTTGTCAACCGTCCTCGGTGAGATACAACATTCTTTTGCAATCAATTTGCGCGAGGGATAACAAGTGTGCGTTTCATTATCCTTGTGTCGCACCAGACAACAGTAGACAATGAAGTCGCGCGGCTTCAATTCCAAATCAAAAATCTTGTTCGGTAACATAAAATAGTCTTTATGCTTTTTCACTTCAACACCTCATTCATCAATCTTCGAACGTCCGTATTATCATTATAACGGGGATTGACAGAAATACAATGGTTTTGTACAATATAAATTAGACTCAGTTAAATTGTAAAGAAAATGAAGAATTTGGATTGTACAAAAAGAGGTGCGCAAATGGATTGGAAAAACTATCAATTATCAGAATACGAGGAGTACCTATTAAAAAGAACAGGAGCAGAAAATGTTTCGTTTATTGACGGAATGGTTTACGCGACTTATCACCAGGAGAACAGCACGGTTGATTTAATGAAAACCAATGATGATGAATTTGTTGCATTGTGTATCGAAGCAGAGAATCAGATGAAGCCTTTGCAGATAAATAATGCTGATGATAATTTCGAGTGGATGAATTGCATACGATTCCCAATTGATTCAGCCGATGTTGATGGATTTGAAAAAGTATTCTACGAGCAGCATCCTGACATCGAACCACAACAGAAAAACAATCCTCTCAGCGGAAGTGTAGTGACTGTTCCTTTAGGTGAGGCTCTGTTTGAATTTATGTACGCTGATTTTGATTCTCTGTATGATGAGGTCAAATTCAGATTGTACAAATATGATGAGATAGAATTGCCTAATGTCGAAAGTGATATTCAAGAGAATATCAATCATTTTCTATCTTACCGCGCTTATGAGGGATTAATAAATTGTTTGGCGTTCGGTTCAACAGCTTCTGCGTTTTTTCCGCCGAGTATAAATGATGATGCGGATATTTCGGAAGCCATATATGATTATTATCAATATCTGAAAATGCTGCAACAGGAATATAAAGAGTTTTTGGAGTTTTGTTTTGATTCAAAGTATTATTCCGAGGTTTTGGGAGATATGACGCCTGCTGTGCGTTATTATCTCTACCGCAAGATAAATAAATTGCCGCCCTTCGTTGAGTTCAACGAAGAACGGCGATTGTTAATGGATGATAGAAAGAAACCATCCGATTATGATACGTTGGCGTTTGCTGAGTTTGCCCGTGAGAATAATATCGACGCATACACATTGATGTATTTCCACAACTACAACCATAAGCCGGTTATCCGTTACCGTTGCGAAAGCCTGCACGAGTTTTTAGAGCTCGAATTCAATAAGCTGATAGAGTATGGCGTGAAGCTAAAACGCTGTGAGCGCTGCGGACAGTTCTTTTCTGTCAAAGGCAACTATGACGCGCGTTATTGTAACCGGATTCATTCGGGAGAGGTACGCTCCTGCCGCGACCTTGCTGCCGAGGAAAACTATAAAATGAAAATGGCAGAGAATAAAGCGATTCCAATTTATCGAAAGTATTACCGCCGCTATTCCGCGCGCGTGAAGGTTCACCAAATCAAGGAGCCTGATTTTAAGAAATGGAAATACGCTGCTCTAACCAAGCGCGACGATTGCTCCAACGGCAAAATCACAGTTGAGCAATACATCGAATGGAATGAGTCATATTTTCCTAACCGTAAGCGCAAAGACAAGCAAACCAAACACTGACCGCAAATTTGCCCCTCTCGCCGCCGCAAACCGCCCACATCCGATTTACAGTAGTTTCTGCTATACGATTACGAAGAAAGCACAAAACCCAACACAACCCATTTTTCGCGATTTGTAGGTGGAGCAGATTTTGCAAGGTGTATTAGGAAACAATCGAAAGTATTGCCTTGAATTGAAAGATATGATAGAATAAAAATAGATTCATTCAGGAGATGAGTACGTGGATAACAAATATAAATATCACAGACTGAGCAAAAGTTTGCAAAAACAAATTACGAATGATTTAGAAAATGGATGGGTTAATCCATATAAATTCAATGATAATAACTACGTTCGACGCGATAATCAAAGAGATATTCCAAATTTATGGAGACCGACATTTATACGCGATTGCGATAAAATATTACACCTGCCTTTATACAACCGATATTCTGACAAAACACAGGTTTTCTCCTTTTATAATAATGATGATTTGTCACGCAGGGGACTTCACGTTCAATTGGTTTCCAGAATTGCTCGCAATATAGGCAGAGTGCTCGGGCTAAATCTTGACCTCATTGAAGCAATTGCTCTTGGGCATGATATAGGACACACTCCGTTCGGGCACGCAGGTGAAAGGTTCCTTAATGAATTATATAATGCAAACACAGGAAGATTCTTTAATCATAATGTTCATAGCGCAAGAGTACTTGACAAAATGTTTGTCAGAAATATGACGTTACAAACATTAGACGGAATACTGTGTCACAACGGCGAGTTTGAACAGCAGGAGTACAGACCAAATACACAAAAAACATTTAATGACTACGATACGGAAATTGAAGCGTGCTATACCGAAGGAAAATCGGCTATTGAACGTCTTGTGCCGTGTACGCTGGAAGGGTGTGTTGTAAGAATAAGCGATATGATTGCATATATCGGTAAAGATAGACAAGATGCAATTAATGCAAGAATTATTAGCAAAGATTATCCTTTTTCCGAAAGTACCATTGGAGTTGGAAACGCGGAAATGATTAATAATATGGTTGTAGATATTATTGAGCACAGCTACGGAAAAGATTATATTTTATTGAGCGAACAGGCGTATCAAGATTTAAGTAAAGCCAAAAAAGAAAACTATGAAGTGATATATAAAAACGATATTATAAATGCTGAGTACGAAAAAATTATAAAACCAATGTTTTGTGATTTGTATGGCAAATTACTTGACGATTTAAAAAGTGAAAACACAGAATCATGGATTTTCAAACATCATATTGACTTCATGAATACACAGCGCGGATATTATTCCGGCAGTCAATATACTGATGAAGAACCAAATCAAATTGTAGTTGATTATATCGCCAGTATGACTGATGATTATTTCGTTCAGCTTTATGAACTCCTTTTCCCTGATAGTACACATAGAATAAAATATCATTCCTATTTTGAATGAGTAATTCTTTATCATTACATATTCAAAACATACCCCTCTGCAGATTATTCTAATCTGCAGAGGGGTTAAATAAATCATAGGATAAAACCCTAATTTCCTGCACTCTTATAATATCTCAAGCTAAATCTCCAAAATGCGTAAGCAAGAGCATAGAGCCCTACTCCTACAATCGGTGAAATATACATCATCCATTCAGGATATGCCGCCATATCCGCTTTGCGCAGGAAGAACTGCGCAGGGAAGTAATTGACGAACGCGAACGGCACAACAAAAATCAAAATCGACTGAATAAACTTGTTATAGATACTCAGCGGATAGATTGCGAATTTACGCATATTCCAGTAGAAAATTTCTTTTAAGCTATTCGTTTCCACCACGTAGAAGCTGATAGCGGAGAAGAACAGGAACACTGCACCCTGGATTAGCACGCCGCTGATTACAACAACAATGTAATACACCGCCATACCAAAATTCCACTCTATTCCCACGCGGTTTGCCGAGATGATAAACAGAATGATTCCGAGCGTGCCGTGACCGAACGCCGCCAGCCAATCCGCTCCGCAGAGGACAAGTTGCGTCAGCAATCCTCTTGGCCGCAGCATAACGCGGTCAAAGACGCCGTGCTTAATCCAATCTGAGAAGTCACGCAGCGCCATAAAGAACACTATGAAAATGCCGTAGGTAATGAAAATCAGACTGAACAGGAACAGCAGTTCGTCAATGTTCCAGTTGTTAATGGTGTCGAATTTCAGCAACGCGAGGTACATAGCAATTATTCCCGCCGCTTCCCGAAAGAACACCGCAAAGGTGGAAATAACCGAATCAAGCTTGTACTGAAACCGGGTTTTCAAGCCGGTTCTCGCATAGGCAAAGAAAAGTGAAATAATATCCTTCATTGCTTATCCCCCCTGCACTACAAGTTTTTTGATACCCCTGCGCCAACAAAACTCGCCGATTACGTAGAGAATAACAATCCATAGGAGCTGTCTTGCAAAGTTTATCAGAATTTCCCAGCCCTGCAGTTCACCGAGATAAAGCTGAACAGGCGTAAAATAGATGGAATCAAACGGTGTGAACTGAATGACATTTCTCAGCCACTCAGGCATAAACCACATCGGGATATACGCGCCTGCCAAGATATTGACAAAAACGTTTTTTATTGTAATTAAGCCCCATACATTGAACAGCCAGAACGCCCAGCTCTGCACAATAAAGCTGATTTGCCAGAGAACGATATAACCGAGAACCACGCTCACTAGGCATAGCAAAACATTCAGTATGCTTGACGGCGCGCTGAGGTTGGCAAAGAAAGCAGCGATAACAACCGTCGGCAGAAAATTAAACGCCACGTTAAACGCGCCCTCACCGACGTCCTCAAACAACATTCTTAGCTTGAAATTTACAGGCTTTAACAGTTCGTTGGCAATGGTTCCCTGTTTAATTTTATCCTGCAGAAACATTTCATTTTTATGAAAAGCGGAGCTTAATCCGAGCGAGATGATAAAGTTGGTGGTGACCATTGAAAAGGTCACGCCGTCCACCTCGCTTGCTCCGCCGTAAAGTGCCTTGTAAATGCTCCAGTACACCACAAACGAAAGCAGCGTGTTCAGGATGCCGAGCAGATAATCAAAGCGATACGCCATTTTGTTGCGGAATTTAATGACCGCAAATTGAAGATATGTACTCATAGCCACCTCAGTTCATCACGATCTTGCCCTCGTAGATGTCGCGGATAATCGCGTCAATCTCAGGCTCACGGATACTAACGTCCTTGATATTGTGCGTGCTCATCAACGCAGTCATCAGCTCGTTTACGCTGACTTCATCTGTATTGAACGAAATCAGCTTTTTCATGGCGTTGTTTTCCACGTCTGTAATCTCTGTATGCGGAAGGTCAAGCGTGATCGGAAGACTCTCAAACTCCGCTTCTATTATGCGCGAGGAAACATAGCCTTTCTTCACGTTTTCCAAGCTGCCATCATATAGCTTTTTACCGTCGTCAATGATAATCAGGCGCTCGCAGGTCTTTTCAATGTCCTGCATATCATGCGTGGTGAAAATCATCGTGATGTTATCGGTTTGGTTGAGTGTTTTTATGAATTTGCGGATTTTGTCCTTGCCGACAACGTCAATACCGATGGTCGGCTCGTCAAAAAAGACAATCTTCGGCGAATGTAAAAGCGCGGCGGCAATATCCGCGCGCATACGCTGACCGAGAGAAAGCTGACGAACGGGCTGATTGATAAACTTGCCCATATCGAGCAGCTCCGAAAAACGCTCCAAATTTTCTTTATACTTTTTGTCGGGGATTTTATAAATGTGCTTAATGACCTCGTAGCTGTCGAGCGGCGATAAATCCCATGAAATTTGCGACTTCTGACCGAACACCACGCCAATATTTGCCACATATTCTTTACGCTGCTTGTGCGGTATGTAGCCCGCTACGGTGATATCGCCGCTGTCGGGATAGAGGATGCCCGACAACATTTTGACGGTGGTGGATTTACCCGCGCCGTTTGGTCCGATAAAGCCAACCATTTCGCCCTCTTTAATTGAAAAGCTTACTTCATTGACCGCCTTCTTGTACTCATAGGTCGGATGAAAAATATTCTTTACCGCTCCCTTAAAACCCGTGCCGCGCTTGTGAATTTTAAAGGTCTTGCACAGGTTGTTAACATTAATTATCGTTTCCATGATTACCCTCCTTGTATAACTCCCTGATGATTTCTTCTACGGTTGGTTTTTGAATTAAAATATCGCTCACTTTGCCATGTGAGAGTAAATAGCTTGAAATATCCTTTGAGCTTACCACACTGTTGTCGTAGTAGAGCATGAGCGTGTGATTGTCGATACGGTATCTTTCAATCGGAAAGTCCTGCAAATCTGGCGGAGTGCCCTGGAATTGAAGCCGCATACAGTTGAGTCCGATATGCGATTGCTTCAGCCTGTCAAAGCTGCCGTTATACACGAGCCTGCCGCTTTCGATAAACACAACTCTGTCGCAAATTTTTTCAAGCTCCTCTACATTGTGCGTGGTGAGAATAACGGTGGTTTCGCGCTTACTGACAGTCTCCTGCAAGATTCTGCGGATTGTTTCCTTTGCCACCACGTCAATTCCAATAAACGGCTCGTCAAGTATCAGTAAATCCGGTTGAAAGAGCAGTACAGCCGCAACCTCGGCTTTCATTCGCTGACCGAGCGAAAGCTGACTGACGCGGTAAGGAAGCTGTTCCTGTAAATCGAATTGCGGCAAGAGCGTTTTCATACGCTGCTTGTACAAATCCGCGGGAATTCGGTAAATATTTTTAATCAACTCCATATTCAGTTCAAGCGACAAATCATCCTGCAAAAGAGAACTGCCGTGGCCGAAGTGATAGTTGTAGCCGTCGGTAATTACTTGACCCGTCACCATGCCGATATTTGATGCTTTCGTTTTTCTGCCAAAGGGATTTTCATCGAATACTCTGATGTAACCGCTTGTCGGCAGATACAGACCGCATATCAGCTTAATCAGCGTGGTTTTGCCCGCGCCGTTCGCGCCGATAAGTCCGACTGCTTCACCCTTTGCAATATGCAGTGAAATGTCATTTACGGCTTTTATACCGCTCGGAAAGATTTTGGTTAAGTTTTTCATTACAATCATTTGCTTCACCTGATTTTATTTTACAATGATTTTGTTAAAATTCAATGTGCGTGGGATAAACCGCACGAAATCTGTGACAAAAAGCAACGTGACGTTGCATCCAATTCCGCCTATTTCACAGTATTAGTTGATTGGATAACGTCATCAACGGCGGGTTTTTAAATGGCGAAAACTAAAACGCTGCAGCCATCAGCCGCAGCGCTATTTTACTATTATGACGGAATCATGATACTGGTGCAAAACATTCCGTTATCCTCGTAGATATCAAGCATCCCATCGTATTTCTTCGTAATGGTCTTAATTTGCTTAACTCCGTAGCCGTGCGTGTCACTCAACGCCTTTGTGGAACGCAATTCGGGATTGTTTTCCAGCACAGATTGGTCAATTTTATTCTTGACCGTGATGGTGTCGTAGCCGCGTTTTTTGAGAATGGACACATAGATATACTTCTCAACCGCGCGAATACTCGCTTCAATGGCGTTGTCGAGCGCGTTGCTCAGCACTGCTGAAAAATCTACGCTGCCCATTTTGGCAAAGGTTAGGTTTTCAATTTCAGCCTTAAACTGAATACCATGCTGCTGCGCGTATTCGAGCTTAGAGTTAATGATGTAGTTTAGTACAGAGTTACCTGTCTGAATATAAGAATACACGCGGTTGAGGTTGTCGAGTACAATCGACAGATAATCCTTCGCCTCGTCAAGCTCGCCGTTATTAAGGTGTGAGGCGATAACCATAATATGGTTCTTCATGTCATGCTTGAGCCTGCGAGTGTTGTCGTGCAGACGTTCAATTTCCCGTTGCTGATTGCGGCTGTTCTGATATTCCGCCTGCAAGGCATCATACTGATATTGCAGGTCGAGGTTTTTGGCGACCTCGGCGGTGTAGTTCTTCTCAAGCTTTGCGTAGTCCTCTTTCAGCTTGCTGTATCTGCTCATCTCATACACCTCAATATTGCTTTTTTAACGCTCTCGCGGTTCGTCCTGCCAATCGGCAACAACTGCTTGTTGCTTAGCTCAATATCGTCGCCTTTAATAGCGAAAATATGCTGTTGGTTGACAAGAAAGCCCTTGTGCGAGCGAATAAAGCCCTTTGCCGAAAGCTCCTTTTCAAGCGAGGTGATAGTGCCGCGGAATTTATATTGATTGTCTGCACAATGCAGATTGACGTAGTTTGACTCCGACTCAAAATAGAGAATATCCGCAAATGGAACCTTGAAAAATCCTTCGTTTGTTTTGAAGCTGAAATACTCATTTCGCTTTTGTAGCTCGTCCGCAATACTCTTCACGACCGTGCAGATTTCCTCTTCAAAATGGCTTTTGCGGATAAATCCAAAGGGATGATACCGGAAGGATTGATATACCAGCGCGTCATGGCTCGTCACAAATACCAGCAAGGTATTGCTGTCGCTGTCCATCAAAAACTGCGCAATGTCCATTCCATTCAGGCTCGGCATATCAATATCCAAAAACAAAACATCTATTGCTCTGTTCTTAATATGCTCGACCAATTCAAACGGATTGTCCGTTTGAAATATTTCAGCCGGACAATTTATCTCCGCAAACGCGTTACGTACCTTGCCGCTGATATCATCAAGCACTCTTTTTTCGTCATCACAAACCGCTATTTGTATCATATCTTCCTCACAAATTCGTCATTGAAAATCCTGTGTTTTAAGTGTACCATAAGGCAAGAAAATAATCAATCTACTTTAGATTGGAATCGAACATTTGTTATGATTTTTTGACAAAATATAGAGTGTTCACAAATTTGTATGCGTTTTTTGGTCTGATTTGTACAAATATTGGCTTGTAAGTTTATATATGTCGAATATTGTAAAAAACTATATGATGGTGATAAAATATTATTAAATACTATATATTGTGGAGGATTAAAAATGTCAATTATTAAATCATTCTCTGTTGGAAATGGAGATATGTTTTATATAAAACACAACTCTGATAATTTTTCGATCATTGATTGTAATTTAGAGGACGAAAACCAAGAAGCAATAGTAGATGAAATAATCCAGCAGAAAACAGGAAAACAAATTGTTAGATTTATTTCGACTCATCCTGACCAGGACCACATTCAAGGATTAAAATACTTGGATGACAAAATATCAATTGTCAATTTTTATTGTGTTGAGAATTCAGCGATGAAAACAGATGAAACTGATGATTTTAAGCACTATTGTAAATTAAGAGATAGTAAATATGCGTTTAATGTATATAAAGGGTGTAGTAGAAAGTGGATGAATGAAAGCGACGAACAAAGAGGATCATCTGGAATCAATTATTTATGGCCTATAACATCAAATGTTGATTATAAAGAGGCTTTAAAAGCAGTATCTGAAGGAAATGGTTTCAATAATATTTCAACTATTTTTACTTATTCACTTGAGGATGGAATAAAAGTCATGTGGATGGGTGATATAGAACACGATTTTTTAGAGAAAATAAAAGACAAAATCGAATGGCCAGAGGTTGATGTACTGTTTGCGCCTCATCACGGACGAGAGTCCGGAAAAGTATCTTCAGATGTATTGAAAGCATTAAATCCAAGTTTGATTATTATCGGTCAAGCTCCATCAAAATACTTGGACTACTATTCTGGCTATAATACAATAACCCAAAACTCTGCAAAAGATATTGTGTTTGATTGCTCTGCAGGAAAAGCTCATGTTTATGTGTCAAATGATAGCTATAGTTATGATACTTCTTTCCTCGAAGATGAAAGAGTAACAAATACAGACTATGGCACATATTTAGGAACCTTATATACAAAGAAAGGAAATTAATGGAAATTAAATTACCTCTTTATGATTTGTTGAATCGTTTTTTGATAGGATTGGTTTTTATCGGATGTGTTTTCGCAATTAACATATCTTGTTTCAAACCGTACATGAGTAAAGATTATTTCGAAACGCTTTCGGTTGGCCCTGAAATTATTATTACAATTTGTATATTTGCGATTTCTTATGAAGTAGGGTTTATTATCAACAGAATTGGATCTATTGCATTAGAGCCGTTTTTAAAGAAAACACATTTAATTTCATTTAATAATGATTATAAGCTGTTTAATGAAGCTAAAGAAAAATATCCTATTATGGAAACGTTATCTAGAGAATATGCGTTATCAAGAACAAGTACGACTCTTTTCCTTTTATTAACAATTATCGCTTTAGTCGGGGAGAAGAAAATTCTGTCTGTTATATTTGTTTTGTTTGCTATCATATTCTGTCTCTCTTGTAGAAAATTTGCAAAAAAATTGTTGAGTTAATGGAAAAGGATTTAGAAAAGAAGTAAGAAAGTTTTATGATGTTGCGAAGTTTTTTGCCTGTAGGACAGGGTGCATTTTATCTTGAACAATTTGAAACAAATAAACATAGAATCAATGTTGTTTATGACTGCGGTTCGAGCACTCATGGATTTGATATTAAGCGAGAAGTTAGATCGAATTTTAATAAGAATGAAGAGATTTTAATTGCATACATATCCCATTTGCATGAGGATCATGTTAATGGATTAGAATATCTTATGGACTATTGTAATATAAAAAATATTATTTTTCCGTTTACTTCCTCAGATTACTTCCTCAGAAGATAGAATTCTTATGAGTATACAATACTTGTGTAGTTCAAAGAAACATGCTCCCACTGATTCTGTTTATCGTTTAATTGATGATCCAGGCGAGTTTATACACCGCATTTCACCAAATACGAATATATATTCTGTAATTTCAGACAATGAAGATATTAATGATAACAGGCGAGAATGGAATTATCAAGCTGAGATAGATAGGGTGCGAATTCTAAATTCCGGGGAAAATGTTCTTCATAGAATTTGGGATGAAAAAATTAACGAAATTGAACAATATTGGGAATACATACCATTTAACTTTAAAGATGATATGAGAAGTGGTGTATTTTATAATGCACTGAGTGCAAAATTGGATGATAAAATAAACGTAACTATTCAGAGCACCACACAAAGATCTGATCGGTTTGACCTGATAAAGCCATCTTAACCGCATGATAGGAATCGAATCCGTTTTTGCGAGCGGTGCTGATGAGTGACATTAAGCCCATATATTCCTCTGCGCCGGTTCTGCTTCTGAAACAACCGCAGACCTTGGTCTTGGTTTTGATGTTTCTGATGTCGCGCTCAACTTGATTGTTGTCGAATGGAACACCGAGTTTTTCTAAAAACAGGCAGACTGCTCCCTTGTATTTTTGAAGCCTGTCGATGAGCGCGAGAATTTTACCGCGTTTCACTCTGCCGCGCTTTTTCTTGACAGGTTCTGCAACGGGATTGTGCGCGTACGCCTCTTCAACGATGTCATCGTACTCACGTTTGTATTTTTGAATTGTGTACACGCTGAGCGCTTCTTTTCCTGCTGCAATCGCCTTATCTTTTGCTTTTTTCATCCGCAAAAGGTGTTTCTTGAATTTTCTCGCCCATGCTTGCTCCGTGTAATTCTCTATTATTCCGTTCAGCTCTCTCAAAAGATGAGCACAGCATACGGAATGCGTCACACCGTCAAATTTCCAATAGGAAGCCCAGCAATCGTGGACGATGATTCCGCGATAATCAGGAAGGACGCCCACGGATTTTATTCCTTCATAACCGCGCTTTTTACTCACGGTCATATAGGTGTAATTTGCGTTTGACACAGTGTGAACCCAGTGTAGCTTGCCGTCAATGTTTGTTCCTGTTTCGTCACAGTGAACCAACGGACTTTCAGATATCTTCCGACGTATTGTCTCAAGCGCGGGCTTTATCCTCTCGGCACAGCGACTGACGATGTTTTTAATCGTGCCTGTGGAAAGCGGTATATTGAATACGCCGCCTAATATTTCATGAATCCTGTTAACGCTGACTGCGCCTAACGTATTAAAGGCAACAACAAGCGCTTGCAGATTTTTGCCGTATTGTACATTTGCTTTTACATCTTTAGGAAAGGCTCCTGTTTTAGATTCACCGCAAAGAGGACACACTTCGACACAGAGTTTTTCGTGAGCGGTGATATTTACCTCAACAACCGCGTCAATGACGTGACGTTTTTCCTTAACACAAGCCTTTGCTGCGCACTTATCTCGATAAGGACAGGAATTACAGTCTGCATGCATATGTTGCTTTACTTCATCGGGCTTTGAAAGAACAGCGAGGTGGGTTCCTTGATGCCCTTTCTGTCCGCCGCGCTTCTTACCGCTTTTTTCGCGCAGGCTCTTGGGAGCTTTCTTAAAGCCGTTCGATGACGGCGGTTTGGAGCTGTTGCCTGAGTTTTTGTTAAGTTGATCGCGCAGTTCTTTGATTGTCGCGTTGAGTTCGGCTATGGTTTGATTAAGCGTATCCACTTGCTCAACAAGCATTTGATTTTGCTTCACCAAAGAATCAACAAATTCTTGTGTAACCGGCATTTGCTTCACCGCCTTTCGTTGCTTCTATTATACCAAAGGCAACGATTTTTGACCATACCACTGCGTTTTGATGGTTGTACATTTTGACGAATGCGATTTTTATAAGGCTTTTTTAGTGCCTTCGGAGAGCATAGTGATTGACAAATTTATACTTTTTTCATTCGCAAGCCTGCTATTTGATATCTCAAAATTTATTTTGTGCATGTATACAATTTTTATCGTTCTGAATAGTTACAAATAAACAATAATAATATTAGAAAATATTTATCTCAATGGAGTAGCAAAAAAATTCAGAAGTTATTTATAGAAGCTTATGAAGAAGTAAATAAAGACCTAAATGTAAACTCTATGACTTTGTTTTCCGGCACAAAAGATATTTCCACACGTCAACGAATGGTTATTCCTAATAACTATGCATGTAAATGCTGCTATTCAAGTAGAGCAAATGGTTGCTTATACTTTGGGGATTATAATTCAAACGGAAAGCATAGATGGAAAGAATTGAAACGTAGTTACGAAAAATATTGGGACCTTATAGGTTGTGTTCAAATACCCCATCATGGTTCTAAAAACAGTTATAATCATGAATTGGCTTTAATGGATGCATTTCACGTTGTATCAGCAGGTAAGTCCAATCGGTTCCGTCATCCGCATTCAGTGGTGATTAAAGATTTGTTGTTTGAGCATAAACATCCATACATTGTAACCGAAGACAAAAGCAGTACAGTAATTACGAGAATAGATATATGATTTGAATCATGCTAAACTAATTTGCATCGATATTATTCTTGACTAATAACTGTAACCATAAGCATTATACCAAGAGTAAAGCCTCGCACGAACGCATCTCGTTTAGCGAGGCTTTACATTTCTAAATTGGTGTTTTAAGTTTCTGGAATACTTTCCTTTGTTTTTCTGAAAATGATTTGGTCAAAGTCGCGTCGTTTTGTACAACAAGTCGAGATGATTTATCAAATTCACTGTCTCTAACAATCAACGCTTCATAAGGTGCAACATTCCCGTACCAGAGTTCATCTAAAGTTGTTAATTGTCACCACTCCTTTCAAATCCAAGAGAATATTTCATTATTTTTTGAATATCCAGATAAATAAGATTATCCAAGGTATTGTAAATAAAAGTGTTTCAGTTGGGGTGATTTGGAATTGATTTGATGATTTTCATCAAAAACCATTGAAAATACATATTAATATGGATATAATACAAGTATATAATAAGCCTTTGGGGGTGCCATAATGGCAGTTAGTTATAAAAAACTCTGGAAATTATTGATTGATAAAGATATGAAAAAAGTGAATTGGAGCGTGAGTCAGGTATCACTCATTATGCGCTTGGACAGTTAACGCGTGGAAAAGATGTGTCTACAGACGTTTTAGGTAAGATTTGCGAAACATTACAGTGTTCAATAGACGATATTATGGAGTTCCTTCCTGAACAGGAAGCTAAAAAATAAATATACAAATGAGATTGAGTCACTGTCACTAAAGGGTGAAATTAAAACAGTAAGTATAGTTTAAATATGTGAATTATTAAAAAGAGTTTTACTATGCTGTACAACTTCTGATAATTATTTATTATGTAAAGTTGGGTTGTAAGGGGAAGTGAAAATGAAATCAAATTTTGAGTTTTTGAAACGTTATTGGCCTGCGTTAGCCAAAATTGGCGCAACGGCTGAGAACTACCTATATGATGATCCCAACGCTTGTATCTACAAACTCGGGATGTTTGCCGAACGTCTTGTACAGGAGATTTTTGTATTTGAACGTTTGTCAGAACCAAAATACGATAAATCTCACGCTGCCAGAATTAAACTCTTAAAACGCGAGGGTTTGATAGATCGCGGTGGAAAAATAGACAATATTCTTTTTGCGCTTCGTAAAAAACGCAATGACGCTGTACATAATTATGAAGATTCAATAGATGATGCGAAAGCAATGTTGGAGATGGCGTATCACCTTGCGGAATGGTTTATGCAGGTGTACGGCGATTGGGGCTATATCTCCACAGAGTTCAAACTGCCAGAAAAGAAACCTGAGATAGATTATGAGAGTATTATAAAAAAGCAAGAGGAAGAAATTGCAGCTCTAATTAAAACGGTTGATGAAATTAAAACTCCTGCTTCCGATAATACAAAGAGCGAGCGTTCAGAAAAAGCTGCAAGTGTTTCGGATAACATGAAACTTACCGAAGCGGAGACACGTTTGATTATTGATGATCAGCTTCGCAAATACGGTTGGGAAGTTGACACTAATGCGCTTCGTTACTCCAAAGGAGTCCGTCCGCAAAAAGGAAAGAACCTTGCTATCGCAGAATGGCCTACCGATTCCAAGGTGACGCATGGGGCTTTTGCAGATTATGCTCTATTTGTCGGGCTGCAAATGGTAGGAATTGTTGAAGCAAAAAAAGCAATGATAGATATTCCTTCTGTTATTGATTATCAATGTAAAGATTATGCTTCAATGATAAAAACTGAACACCATGAATATTTAATCAACGTTTGGGGTAAATATCAGGTGCCGTTTGTATTTGCTACTAACGGCAGGAAATACCTGAAACAAATCGAAACCAAATCGGGAATATGGTTTCTTGATTTACGCAACAAATCAAATGTGCCGAAAGTATTATCCGGCTGGATAAGCCCGGACGGAATTATGGAATTGCTTGAAAAGGATATTGCGGGTGCTGACGATACGTTGCGCAATATGCCGTATGATTTTCTTCGTGATTCAGACGGATTGAATTTGAGAGATTATCAAATTAAAGCTATTGAGGTGGCTGAAAAAGCCGTAATTGATGGTACACCTTCTTTATTGTTGTCTATGGCAACCGGTACAGGAAAAACGCGCACAATTTTAGGTATGATATACCGTTTTTTGAAAAGTGGTCGCTTTAAGAGGATTTTGTTTCTTGTAGATCGTACCGCTCTCGGAGAACAAGCCTCGGATGTTTTCAAGGAAGTTAAGATTGAAGATTTAATGACACTTGACAACATTTACAATATAAAGGGGCTTGAAGAAAAAGAAATCGAAAAGGAAACCAAAATACATATTGCCACCGTTCAGAGTCTTGTAAAGCGTATTGTTTACAGTGAGGGCAATACTATGCCTTCGGTAACTGAATATGATTTGATAATTGTTGATGAGGCTCATCGTGGATATATCCTCGATAAAGAAATGAGCGAGACAGAGATGCTCTACCGCAACCAAAATGACTATATTAGCAAGTATCGTACTGTGATTGAGTATTTCAATGCTGTCAAGATAGCGTTAACCGCTACGCCTGCATTACATACAACAGAGATTTTCGGGAAGCCTGTATTCAACTATTCCTATCGTGAGGCAGTAATTGATGGGTATCTGGTTGACCATGATGCACCGCATAGCATAAAAACTAAGTTGCGCATAGAGGGTATTAACTATAAAAAGGGCGAGCAGTTGGCGATATACGACCCGAATACGGGCGAGGTGTTGAATAGCGATGAACTCGAAGATGATATGAAATTTGAGATTGATACCTTCAACCGTCAAGTCGTTACAGAGCCTTTCAATCGGACAGTGTTAGAGGAGATAGCACCTGACCTGAATCCGGATGGCGGCGGGAAAACGCTGATTTATGCAGTGGATGATACCCATGCTGATTTAATCGTGTCTATTCTAAAGGATATTTATTCAGAATATGGAATTGATAACGACGCAGTTATGAAAATTACCGGAAGCGTTGCCGGCGGAAATAAGAAAAAGATATCCGAGGCAATAAAACGATTCAAGAATGAAGAGAATCCAAAGATTGTGGTAACAGTCGATTTACTGACTACCGGAATTGATGTGCCGGAAATCACTACTCTCGTCTTTATGCGCAGAATCAAATCCCGCATTCTATTTGAGCAGATGTTAGGACGTGCTACGCGTCTGTGTCCGGCTATTGAGAAAACTCATTTTGAAATCTATGACCCTGTTGGTGTATATGAGACATTAGAAGATGTTACCAACATGAAACCCGTTGTTACTTCGCCGAACACAACCTTCGAGGAGCTTTTGAACGGTTTGATTCAGGCTAAAAGCGATGATGAGAAAGCATATATTGTTGATACCATAGTAGCAAAGCTGCAAAGAAAACGGACAAATATCAGCGATAAAGCATTAGAACAGTTTATCTACCTAACAGGCGGATACAATCTGTCCGATTTTGCCAAGCGCATTAGGAGTGGAAATGTCGGGAAATCGCAAGAATTGCATGAATCCACCGACTCTTCGTTGATCACCTCCATGGATATGAGCTCACTCGTGGATGATATTCTTGACCATCAAGAAGCATTCCTTGTATTGGATAAGGATAAGATTCATCATAAGCATCCCGTTATCATTGATGATCATCCCGATGAGTTGGTTGAGCATACAAGAGGATATGGCGAAGGGCAGAAACCGGAGGATTATATTGAATCGTTCAAAGTGTTTATTAATTCTCACTTGAATGAAATTGCCGCGCTGAAAACTGTTTGCACAAGACCCTCAGAGCTGACTCGAGAAAGCCTTAAAGGATTAGAATTGGAATTGAATCGTCATGAATTTACGGAGCAGCAGCTGAATACAGCTTGGAACGAGATGACCAATCAGGATATTGTTGCAGATATTATTGCGTTTATTCGCCAGCAGGCACTTGGCTCTGTTTTGATAAGTCATGAGACAAGGGTGAGAAATGCCTTCGCCAAATTGAAGCTGAATCATTCGTTTAATAAGATGCAGCTTGATTGGTTGGGAAGAATAGAAAAAGTTATGTTGAAAGAGAGTATATTGGATATGCAAATGTTCAATCAAGGTGCTTTCAAAAATGCAGGCGGATTTCAAATAATAGATCGCCGCTTTAATGGACAGCTTGGCGAGTTTATGCAGGAATTAAATCAATATTTATATGATGACGGAGGCAGTGTAGCGTGAATAATCAGGAAATAGTCGCGAAACTTTGGAACTTGTGTAATGTTTTGCGTGACGACGGTATTACATACCAGCAGTATGTAACTGAGCTGACATATATTTTATTTTTAAAAATGTGTAAGGAAACCAATGCCGAAGGAGCAATTCCCGAAGAATATCGTTGGGATCAGCTCACCAGCAAACAGGGTATTGAATTAAAGAAATTCTACAAACAGCTTTTAGAAAACTTAGGAGAGAATTGTACTGGCAGAGTACGCGAAATCTACCAAGGCGCTCAGACAAATATTGATGAGCCAAAAAATCTTGAAAAGATTATCACTACAATAGATCGATTCGATTGGTACAATGCCAAAGAAGAAGGATTGGGTAATCTTTACGAAGGCTTGTTAGAGAAAAACGCGGCCGAGAAGAAGTCAGGTGCGGGACAGTATTTTACCCCTCGTGTGTTGATTAACGTTATGACGCGGTTAGTTGCTCCTCAGCCCGGCGAACGCTGCAACGATCCGGCTTGCGGAACATTTGGCTTTATGATTGCCGCAGATAGCTTCGTCAAAGCTAATACCGACAATTTGTTTGATCTTGATGTGGACCAACAGGAATTTCAGCGGACTCAGGCGTTTTCAGGCTGCGAGTTGGTACACGACACTCACCGACTGGCATTGATGAACGCTATGCTACATGACATCAGCGGCCCGATTTACTTAGGCGACACTCTATCTAACTTTGGAAAACAAATGAAGGGCTATGACGTGGTACTTACAAATCCGCCGTTTGGTACAAAGAAGGGCGGTGAACGTGCTACGCGTGACGACCTAACTTTCCCAACCAGAAACAAGCAGCTTAACTTTCTACAGCATATTTACCGCAGTCTTAAAAAGACTGGTAATGCGCGTGCTGCAGTTGTACTTCCTGATAATGTGCTGTTTGCGGACGGTGACGGAGAGAAAATACGTCGTGACCTAATGGACAAGTGTAATTTACACACGATTTTACGTTTGCCTACCGGTATCTTTTATGCGCAAGGTGTTAAGACAAATGTTTTGTTTTTTACCAGAGGAATCTCGGATAAAGGCAATACAAAAGAAGTGTGGATTTATGATTTGCGTTCTGAAATGCCCTCTTTTGGAAAAACAAATCCATTGCAGGAAAAACACTTTGAAGAATTTGAGTCGTGCTACTGTGCCGGCAATATATCTGATCGTAAAGAAACCTATAGCGAAGATAATCCGAATGGAAGATGGCGCAAATATACATATGAACAAATTCTGGCACGTGATAAAACAAGTCTGGATATCAGTTGGATAAAAACACAAAATGAGAGCGATAATTATACCTTATCCGAGTTGCTTGGCATGATAAAAACCAAATCAGAGAATATTGCTGCCGCTGTTGTGCAACTTGAAGCTCTTATCGGTGAGGTGGACGAATAATGAACACAAAAGTGTTAAGGCAAAAAATCCTTGATTTGGCAATACACGGCAAACTTGTTCCGCAAGATCCAAACGATGAACCTGCAACCGTGTTATTAGAACGTATCAGAGCTGAAAAACAGCAAATGGTTAAAGATGGAAAGCTAAAACCGAAAGATATCAAGAACGATTCCGTTATTTTTGTTGGTGAGGATAATTTGCATTATGAGCAGTTTCCTGACGGAACGGTAAAATGCATTGAGGACGAAATACCGTTTGAACTTCCTGAGGGGTGGGCATGGTGCAGATTAGCAAACATTACATCGAAGACAGGAGCGGGTAGTACCCCTTCTGGTGGTGCAGCAATATATAAATCAGATGGAATTAAATTTATTCGTTCTCAGAATGTTTATAATAGTGGTCTTATATTAGATGACGTTGCTTACATATCGGAAGATATTAACGAAAAAAAAAGAGGTAGTATTGTTAAACCTAAAGACATTCTATTAAACATCACGGGAGGTTCAATAGGACGTTGTGCTTTGGTGCCTAACCAGTTTGATATTGCAAATGTAAATCAGCATGTTATGATAATACGGCTCATAAACCCTCTAATGCGCTACTATCTACATTCGGTTATTATTTCACCATATATTCAAAACCAAATACTATCAAAACAAGTTGGTTCTGGCAGGGGTGGTTTAAGCGCAGAAACACTTTCAACATTTTTGATTCCTATACCAGCTTATAATGAACAAGTTAGAATTACATCAAGCCTAAACAAACTAATCCCACTAATCAGTTTAATTGATTCTAAGATTACAGATTTAATATCAGCAATCAAAAAATCTAAATCCAAAATTCTCGACCTTGCGATCAGAGGAAAACTCGTTCCGCAAAATCCAGACGACGAACCTGCAAGCGTACTGATTGAACGTATCAGAGCAGAGAAGGAGCAGCTAATCAAAGAGGGTAAAATCAAGCGTGACAAGAGGGAATCCTACATCTTCCGTGGTGAGGATAACTCTTATTATGAGAAGATAGGCTCTACTGTAACTTGTATTGATGACGAATTGCCATTTGAAATACCCGATACTTGGAGTTGGTGTCGGCTACAGTCATGTTGTTCAAAAGAGATTAGAAGAGGTAAAACGCCTAAATATATCAACAATAGCAGTGTACTTGTTTTTGCTCAAAAATGTAATACGAAATATGACGGTATAAACATAGATTTGGCATTGTTTCTTGATGAATCCACATTATCAAAATATTCTGATGAAGAATATATAGAGGACAAAGATACTGTTATTAATTCTACTGGAAACGGCACATTGGGTAGAGTTGGTTTTTATCAAATTGATAATAATCATAGCAATCTTCCAATTGTTCCTGATTCGCATGTCACGATCATAAGACCCTACAACAAGCTAAATAAAATTTATGTAAATCTTTTTTGTAAGGCTATACAGCCAGAGCTTGAGAAAATGGGAAAAGGTTCCACAAATCAAAAAGAACTAAAACCGGTTACATTAAAAGAAATGTTAATACCAATGCCTCCGATAAAAGAACAAGAGGTTATTGTAAAACAAATCGGCGATTTGTTTTCGGTATTAGATAATATAGAAGGGGCTGTCGCATTAAGTTCCCAAAAAAAGAAACCGGGTAGCCCGAAGGGGTTGCCCGGTTAATGCTTTCAGTGTATAATTTAATTGCACACAAATCTCAAAGAAAGCAGGTTAATTATACAATGAAAGTGTTAAGAA
>JAFTGC010000009.1 GCA_017458105.1 Ruminococcus sp.
TTATTGACAGAAATGCAGTATTTACAAGGCTTTTCTATGATTTTCGGGTAAAAAAAGACCTTGCAGAATTGCTTCTACAAGGTCTAAATTTGATATTTAATTTTGCCTTATGGCTGATAAATGGCTTTACCCATTAACATAGTATAGACCTTGTATTCATATTATAGCAGACCTGTATTGAAATTTCAATAACCATAGCAGAAAATCACTGTAATACAAGCGGATTTCGCTCCCATATCCGAAAAATATCTCCGAAAAAATTTAATATTTTTAAGCCCTGTAAACCCTCAATTATAGAAGGGTTATTATTACATTTTTTCCGAAAACCGCATAAATCCCTTATAAACCCTCAATTATTGGGATTTACCGAAATTTACCGAAAACATATACATTAGTAGCACTGTTTCATTGTTGTAATAAAGATATAAAACCATCAAACAAATTCAATGATACAGTGTACACCTATTAAGTCTGTTATTTAACTTCATCGAAGCGGACAAACTTAATAGGTGTAATGAATCGTAGGGTACTGTGCAACCGGATATGTTATATTATATAGTATTATATTATATTTCTCTATGTGTTTTCCCTATAGTAATATATGGTTTTTCCCCATATCAATATCCGCTTTTTCCGATAATGCCGTTTCATAAAATGTATATTCATTTCCCTTTAACTGCTTCAAATAGCCTTTTTTAATTAAATCGACAACAGCAGAATGGAAGGAATCTGTTTTTATACCCCATTTTTTGCAGTCAACGGCACTTAACGCAAAAGTATGATATGGTCGATTTTTTGCAAAATAAACCCATAACTTGAATGAATTCGTTCTCAAATCTTCCATTGCTTTTTGCAATGCGTTTATATTGATTTTGGCATATAAATTGGATTTGTCACATTTTTCCTTTGCAACTGTAACTATCTTTTGATTTGGATAACTCATATACTATCGTCTCCTGCTAATTCTCTTGCTATTGTTTCTTTTGAAGGTTCCCAAATAGTAGCTTTACCATCTAATGTAAATGGAATCCATTTTTCGATTGCAATCAGGACATTTTCGGGTATATATCCGTCTTTTCGCTCTTTTCCTATTATTTCTTGAATTTTTCTAACCTTTCGTCTGCGACCTTCCGCAAGTGCATCTAAATAATTATCAAATCGCATTCCGTCATCTTTTGAATTTGAAGGTAGATAATAACCTGTGGATGACTTTCTAATACCATATCCAAGTACAGTGTTTGAATTACTTCTGAAAATATTGTTGATATAATGAGGTACAAGCAACGCATTTCTTTTGCCATATGTCTGACCTACACCAAATGACTTTATATCTTTATCAACATCAAGAATACCATCAGGATAGTAATAAGAATTATCCAAAATAAATTGCTTGAATATATGGTGATTTTCAGCCCATTCTTCACTTACTGTAGCCTTTTTATATTGTGGTTTTGCCGCTTTAACCGATGGCGCATAAGCTCTTCCAAAGACAGTATTAAATTTATTTTCCAAATATTTGTTAATGCTTCGCTTTGGCTCAAATCGGTTAATAAATTGGTGTGACTTAAGTTTGTCAGCGTATTGAGGCTCTCTATTTTCTAACTTGGCTTTTATCGCCTCAGTTCTTTGTTCATTGCTTAAAATCAAATGTAAATCTTCAACTCGCCATTCTCTATAAAAAGACTGATAAGTTTTGGTATTCCATTTTGAAATGAAATATCCTTTTGCTTTAAATTGATATAATCGTGCAGATTTATAATTTGGAAAAAATGTAATAATCATTAAGTCAGAAATAGAATAGAATCTAATATAATTATCCAACTTTAAATTATAACCATATTCACCGTTTTTACATATTAACTTTGCTTCCTCTATATACCCACTATTAAATTGTCTATATGCACGACCATATGTTGATATAATTGAGCATTCTGTTTTACTCTTTGTTCCAGGAATGAAATAAAATCGTTCATCGTCTGCAACAAATTTTGCATATTCTACATATGCTTCTCTTAAATTTAATTCTTTTACATCTATATTCATAGATTTACTCCATTTCTCCCGGTTATCCTTGTCGGGGCAGCAAATAAATTAAAAAACAAAAACGGCTATACACCTGTAGAGCATCAAACTCAATCAGTGTATAGCCGTTAGTTAAGGCAAATTAAAGGCAATTAGCATCACTTGTGCCAGTTCAAGTATAGATGCTAAAAGTAATATCGGAAAATATAATGCTGGGCTATAGTCACGCAGTTTCCTAATCTGCGTATCGACCAATATTCAATTACATTATATTATACCGCACTGATTATCGTTTGTCAAGCAAAATATTGTACAAAATGCTGCGAGATTCAATTTATTCACTTGTGCAAATTGTGCAATTGTGGTAAATGATTTACTACAGCTTTCAATAAATATAAGATAAACAATTACGGCGGCTTATAGATTCTTTTTGCTATTCCCATAGGTTCGATTCCTTTCATTAAAACCTATAAAGAAAACGCAAAAAATGCACCTATAGTTTCCTACAGGTGCAATAATTATGGTTTCACCTATAGAATCAGCCATTAGCACCTTACTTTTCAGCAGGTTGCTGGACGGTCAAAGGGGCTGTCCCTATCGTCTCTCTTTATAGGTATTATTTAATTATTATTTCTTGGTGTAGATATTGCTATTTCGCCATATCTCGCAAATATTTTTGTCTTGCCTTTTGGTTTGGCAAGTTCTGAATTGCCTTTAGATGCTCCTCCATATTTTCAATAGGTGGATTCTTCGGCTGTAATGACTTTGTGATGGCATAGGCAGCCAAAGCAAACAGCATCAATATTAAAACTAATAAACTCATATAATCACTTCTATCTGTATTTACGCAGTATTTTTCTGCATTCGCTTTTTGATTTGCCTGTTAAATAGTATCGCCGGTATCATTCATAGTGAAGGTCGCTGCGTATGTACAGTTTAGGGCTTCGGCTATGGCTATCAGTTCCTTTTCGGTGAAGTTATCCCGATTCATTTTATTAGATAGATTCTGCCTTGATTGTCCTAATTTTGCAGCAAGCTCCGAAAGTGTGAGATTTCGGCGTTTCAGCATTATTTTTATTTTTTCGCCCATTGTAAGCATTATATATACCTCCATTGTTTTATACCTCTATTGTAAACTATAAAGTTTTATTTGTCAATTATTACTTGAAAAAATAAATAAAAAAGTTGCAAAACATAGTTGATAAACGACACTTTTTAGTGTACAATGTAATCACAACAGAAACGGAGGTAATAAAATATGAAATGGTTAAACAACCTACAAACGCTGGAAGAACTCAAAAAGCAGTATAAAAGGTTAGCAATGATGCATCACCCTGATGTCGGCGGAAAAGTCAAAGATATGCAGGAAATCAACGCAGAGTATGACAGGTTGTTTGAATTGCTGAAAAACACGCATCAAGCCGCAGATGGTAAGACCTATACAGCCAAAAACGATACAACCGAAACGGCAGCAGAATTTAAAAACATCATAAACCGTATAATTAACCTTCAGGGCATCACTATTGAGGTTTGCGGCTCTTGGTTATGGCTAACGGGAGATACATACCAGCACAGGGAAATACTAAAAGAACTAAAGTTCAGATTTAGCAAATCAAAAACGGCTTGGTATTACCACAGCGAAGGTTATCGAAAGAATCACAGTAAAATTTACACCCTTGATGAAATCCGTGATTTGTACGGTAGCGAAACAGTAATGAATAAACCATCATTACAGTTGCAAGTTATCTAATCTTGAGGCGGCTGCAATATGCCGCCTTAACTTTTAATAAAATAGTATCAAAAGAAACGTTTTTCAAAAAGTATCAAAACTCAAATATAAATCATATCAAAAAACATAATCGTACCGTATCAAAACAGACGGTCGATAGATTTAATACAGGAGGCAACCAATATGACAGAATACGGCTATTGCAGAATATCCACACCAAAACAGAGCATTGACAGGCAAATCCGAAACATACGCAGTCACTATCCCAAATCGGTAATATATCAAGAAATATATACCGGCACAAAAACAGATGGGCGTAAGAAGTGGGAACAACTTTGCCGTGTCGTTCAAGCGGGAGATTTAATAGTATTTGACAGTGTTTCAAGAATGAGCAGGAATGCCGCCGAAGGATTTGAAACGTATCAAAAATTGTTTGATGCTGGTGTTGAACTTGTTTTTTTGAAAGAACCACACATAAACACCGCTGTTTATAAAAAGGCACTAAATAACCACATTTCAATGACCGGAACAAAGACCGATATTATATTGAAGGCTATCAATGAATACTTGATGGAGCTTGCGAAAGAACAAATTATTATTGCTTTTGAGCAAGCGGAAAAAGAAGTTACAGACTTGCACCAGCGAACCAGAGAGGGCATCGAAACGGCACGCCTCAACGGTAAGCAAATAGGGCAGCGAACAGGCGCAAAACTCACAACAAAGAAAAGTGTTGCAGCAAAAGCCGATATAATCAAGTATTCTAAAGATTTCAACGGTACATTAAATGACCTTGAATGTATGCGGATGATTGGAATTGCTCGAAATACCTATTACAAATACAAGCGAGAATTACAGTCAGAATAACACCATACGGGGAACGGTTTACATCTGTAAGCCGTTTTCTTTTTGTCCATCCTCCTGTATGTGATGTTTTTCACTGCGAATAGGAAATAATATTCCGATAGTCAATTTTGGTAAGTTTTTCATTGCCTATTGTCTTTGCCGCTTGATAGGCGATTCGACCGATGCATCCAACATAATTTATTGTCATATTTCGATTTACAGCCATAATGTTTGCCGGTGTTTTTGCTGTCGGCTTAATACCATCGGAAAATGCAAATCCTTCTTTTTCTGCATCCTGCAAAAATTGCTTGCCAATATCCTCGGTAGCAAGATAGACATAAATCCTACCACTATGAATAGATAACAAAGATTTTATTCTTGACATAGAAATACCTCCCTTCTGGTTGTTTGCCATAAAGAGAGGATAAAAAACAAAAACACACCCATCGTTACCAGTGGATGTGATAAAAACTAATATATTACACACCATCGGTCAAGCATTACCACCTTGCCTATTGGTAGGTTGGTGTGCGGTCATCGGGCTTGCTCCCTCACGCACTCTTTATGGTAAGTAAATAATAACATATGTTTTATGAAATGTCAAGAAGCAAATAATTATAAATATGTGGCTTTATTTTATATCATTTTTTTGAGTTATCGCTTTTATCCCTATTAAAGACAAATAACAAAATTGCAGTTATAATTCCTGCAACAACTGCAACACCACATCCAACTTGATATGTGATTGCCTCATATCCACCCGTTGGAGAGGGTATCTTGAAAATGAAATTAACAGACAAAAAGTAAAAACCGATGCTTACTAAAATTGCAACCAAGATATTAAAAACGCTTTTCTTCATATGTTTATTTCCCCTGTAAGTGTATATGTACCCAAGTTAATTATATTCAACTTCTTCTTTATGGCTCTTGCATAAGTTTTTGCCGCACCGCCCCACCCGTGATTTACATAGCATATTGCAAAAGAGGCATTATCAACCATATATCTATTTCGAGCGGGTATAGCGGCTTTAAAGTGATAGCTTTCAAAACCTTCAGGATAGATAATATCATCAAAGATTTCTTTATCAAATACGGTGAAGGTCAGATAAGGAATTACAAGGCAGTTTGAAATATGCGGATGTTGCTTTTTTATGCGATGAACACATCGGGCGCATAATCTGTCAAATCCGCCTTGACCGCCACTCATAAACACAGTTACACCTTCGTGTATAAGGGCAATAATGGCTTGTTCTACTTGCTGTGCTGATACGCCGTAACACTCATTATGACCTATGAAAACCGCAGTATTTAATATATCTGACATAGTATTTACGGTTTTTCTCGTTTTCCGTATTTTTCAATATTCTGTGCATATTCCTGATATTGTTTTCTTAACTGGGCTTTTTTGTCTGCTTGCTCTCTGTCCCAGCTTTCGTATTTTTCAAGAGCCTTTTTATATACACCAGAAGCGGAAATCAAGCCGCCAATCATAACGGCAATACCTACAATGCCAATTACAATAAGAATGCCTCCGGTTTGCAATAATGCACAGAATAACAAGCACAGAATGCCCAGAATAGACCATAATATAAACATACCGCCGTGTTGTTTTTTGCTAAAAAGCACACCCAAATAGGTTGGGGCAGCGGGCTTTTGCTGATTGTCAATTTCAGCATTTTTTTGTCTAATTCACGCTGTAAATCGCTTTGCATCTGTTGTCTGCGTTCTAATTCTTCACGTTCTTTATTTTCACGCTTTACTTTCTCGGCTTCTAAAATATCCCACGCTTGGCTCTCATCAGCACCTTTAAACAATGCAAGAATTTTTACAACCTCGGTAATTTTATCCTTGTTATCATAATTCTGTTGACAATATTCCTCTACATATTCAAGCAAAATCTCATCCTGCGAAAAGTATTTTGCAGTTTCAAATGTTCGTAAATCAGCAAGCCTGTTATCAAGAACGGCTTTGTAAATATCAGGGTTATACGGACAGCAAATAAACGATTGTTTCAAAATGCCCTTTTTGTCCGTAACTAAATTCAAGTTATCCAAAATACCGGTTGAGCGTTTCAAATTGTAATTTTCAATAAGCGAATAGGCGAAAATGCCGTGCTGCTCCAACTTTGAAATATAGAACTCCATCAGTTCAGAAACAAATCTATTTAATGCTTCGGCGGCACACGGATAGTATTTGTTTACCAATAAATTCCGTTCCTGTTGCTTTTGTGAATCATCAATTCTCTTGCTTAAAAGAGACATAGCCATACTGTATTCTTTATCTGCTTTATTGGCTTGTTTCTTTAATGTGCTTGCTTCCATAGCAGAATATATCAAAGCGGAGGATAGCCTGTTCGTCCAAATTGACACACCTGAACCGGTTATATTAGAGGCAGCAGAAGAATACGCATTTTCATAGCCTGCCTTCCAATCCTGCATTGCATTTAAAAGAATATTAGCCATTCCCTGAATGGTTTCTTGACAAACAGTATGTAGTTCGATATAGCCGGGGTTTTGATAAACCACATCATCTAATGTTACATCAAAAATTCCTTTTTGAGCTAACATTGCAATTACATTCTGCCCGATTTTGGTTAGCGGAGTTTTAAAATATACAAAATCCTCATCTGCACCGCCGGTGTATTCCTGCAACCTCATCTGTGACGTTAGCAACGCCATAACCTCATTGCGTATTTTGTCAAAATCATTTAGATAGCTTACAAATTCTCTTAATTCTGAAGGTACGGTATATTCTTCGCCTAAAAAATACAATTTTACATCAGCCATTGCAAATGCACCTACTTTTACATTCTTTATAATAATTCTTGATTTGACCCTGATTTTCAGACTATCAGTACAATGAACATCTACATTAAAGTATTATAACATAAATCTCCCTCGATTTCCACTATATTATGTATATTTGTTATCCTATAGTCAACCATTAGCGGATAAAATATAACTATGAGTGGAAAAGAGGTGCTGAAAAAGTGAATTTCGGAGATAAATTAAAGATGTTGAGAACAGGACAAAACCTTACTCAACAACAATTAGCTACACGGTTGGGCGTTCAGAAATCAGTGGTATCTTATTATGAGAGCGGAGAGAGAACACCAAGCACTGATGTACTGATTAAACTCGCAAGAGTTTTTCACACGACTATAGATTATCTGCTGGATGTAAAGCGTGAGCGGGTCATTGACGTGTCAGAACTATCAGAAAGTGATATTGCAACGGTTACTGCTGTTGTGGAAGCATTAAAGAATAAAAATGAGAAATAACGATGAACTCTTTGCAGTTACAATAGTCGCAAGAGTTCATTTTTTATTTTCAATTATCGGAGGTAAAAGCAATGATTATTACGCACAACTATACAGTTTACGCTAAAAAGGGGGCTATGTAGTTTGTAATTTCGATGAACCGGTCTGTCCGTTTTGTAATACTACAATGAAGGTTAGAGACAGCCGTAAACGAAAGGCAAAGAACGCAGCCGGTAAGATTTATGTTTTTTCTTCACGCCGCCTGAAATGCCCTAACTGTAATTCTGTTCATCTTGAATTGCCCGATTGTATCGAGCCAAATAAGCACTACTTTAAATTGACGATAGAAAACACTTTATCAAATAATATAGATTTTTGCGCTGCCGATAATTCAACAATCCGCAGATGGCGAAAATAACACACCCGTTTTGCCTTTTCTTCTTTAATTGTCTTTGATATTATTTTTTGAGATTATCACACTATATCGGAGACAAAACGAAATGGAGAAAAAACGAAAAAGATTTTATATTACAATTATAATTCTCTTGCTACTTTTGCTGATTGGAGCAATCATTTACATATTTTGTAATCAACAAAACGGCTCTCCTATACTTCCTACAGATGAAAATGCTGTAACGTGGGAGGGAGAGCAAAAAGCACCAAGATTGCAAAACGGGCAAAAAGGAATTGCTATACCAGGCTTTGATACCCTTGTGTTTACGTCAAATCAAACGCATCAAAAAGTCAATTTCTTCAATCCGGTTGAAAATGATTGTTTGTTTCGTATGACCTTGTATGTCAATGATGAGGCATTATGGCAATCAGGCTATTGTGCTGCCGGTAACGGTTATTACGACATTGACATATCCAAGCCGTTAATAGCAGGTGATTATTCTGCCTATCTAAAAGTAGAATGCTTCAAAGCTGACGGAACACCTCTCAACGGGGCAAAAGTAGAATTAAAACTATTGGTACAGGAGGACAATTTGAAATGAAAAAAGCATTATCCCTTATTCTGTGTTTGGTTCTGATTTCCTGCTCCGGTATTACAACATTTGCCACAGAATTACAGAACGACAATACAAGCGCACAAAGCACAGTTTTATATCACGTTGATAGTTATTTCTGCGTGATTATTCCGGAAACAATAGATGCCTACGCAGGTTTTCAACTTTCGGCAAGTTCAATGAATATTACCGATATGGAACAAGTCAATGTTTACATCAACGGTGAAAATAGCATCCAAATGGAAAACACCTCCGGCGATACATTCAATCTCGCTTTAAATTGTGCAAACAACGGACGTGTAGCACAGTTTGTTAAAAATCAGTTGACATCAGACAACTATGTTTTCGGTGAGAGAATTGATGTTGAAATGCCGCCAGCCGGAGATTATACCGGTACAGTAGAATTTCTCGTAAAACTCGAATCAAGAGAAAACTAAAATCAACAATTAAAAAACACAAGGGATTTACACCGTTGCTGTTATAGTGACGGTGTTTTTTATATTTGGCATATCTTCAATATTGCTTTCGCTGTTTTTTTGTCAGTGTGTTTTGAAATATACGGAAGAACAAATTCAAGATTATGTTTTTTTACACCGCTGATTCTGCGAATATCACTCCAGTAAAAAGGTTTACCGCTGCACTCTGACTTTAATTTGTTGTAAGCCCATATAATGCGCCTCGCCCAATTTTCTTGATATGATTCTGAATATTTGGCAAGAATGGTTTTGCATTTTGGAAGATTATCGAGCCGGTGACCGGGAAGCCCTAATTCACGATATATGATTTTCTCCGATACCCGCTCCGGTCTGCCGGTTTCACTGGCGATACCTGTATAAATATCGTAAGCTATTTGCTCTAATATGGGTGCTGTTTCATTATCATATACTGCCCAATCAATAGTTTCTCTACCTTTCATATAATGAGAGTTCTGCTCCTGTTCTATTTGTTCATTTGTTAGAGTGGGAACGGTCAAATCATCAACACCCATATTCAGAAAAAATGCAATTTGACAGACAACCGAAAAATCAAATCTATCCTGTAGCAGTACCCTTTGTACTTGTGACATACTTGCTACACTACCGATACCAATATTTTTGTAAAAAATCTGCATATCATCAACAAAACGCTTTGTATAGCGTGATTTGCCTGACTGCTTCATATATTTTGTTTTTTTCATTGCGTTATATAGCACCGCACTAATCGGAATATTGCTTTCAAAGTTGATTGGTGCATCAAATACCGCCACCATATACTCAGAAAATGCAACTTTCAATGTGTTATTTTCATATTCTGGTTCTTGCAAATTAACTGTAATTTCAGCGGGATTCAGAGTAAATGACTGTTCACTTTTTGCCGTTATATCCGAATTAACAAGTAAGCATTTATGCTTTGTGCAAATACTCATATTTCGTATTTGATGTTTTCTGTGCCAGTACGCCTCCCCGTGTTTTTTTCTATCTTCCTGAACACACAGCGGGCAATATTTTAGCCGACTATCCGACTGGGTTCTCGGTAATATGGCGAATAGATGATGCACATCGCAAAAATCATATCCAATATGATATAAAGCCTTTTTCTTTTGTTGCAGCGGAATGAATCTTGCGTACTGCGGGTACATAGTATGATTTATTATCAAATCATCTATCGCAAATAATCGTTGTATCAATTCGGCTGTAACAGTGTTTAAATGTCCTATAAATTCCTTACTTGGATTATTACAGCGGTTATATAAAAGCTCTTGAAAAGCCATTGTGTTAGTAATACAACCAGTATGAATATAATAGCGGCAAAACCAGCTATATACCAATTCATCCGGATATATTTCCGGCAGATATGCAATCATAGGCACACCTCCTCAACAGCAAAATAATTACGCAGCAGAGAAACAATATCTATATTTTTTGCTTTTGCTTTCTTTGCAATTTCAACAATAGAAACATTGTTAATAATGCCGATTTTTATATCATCACGGTTTGTAGCAGGATTCCTTTTTCTTGGTTTTGTAGTTTTCGACTTTATGTCTGTTGTGTAGATATAACTATGTAACAGGTTTAATCGTTGTTTATATGCCATATTCAGCGTTTCAATGCTCAATTCCTCTTTGCCTGTTAATATGGCTATCTCCTGCGCATCGTGTATAAGTGACACAACCACGGAAACGACACCGCCGGAATGGTCATACAGCCATTTGATAATTGCAGGACTAATCCCTGTTTTATGTATAACATACTGATAATTAAACACCGTTTCGCAAAGTGTTTCAAAATATTCATCATAACATAATGAATTATACTGCAATCCTACTGAACGCCTTGCAAGCTGCATAGCTTGCTCAAAAAACACCGTACATTCAGGAGTCCCCACCATACAGATGCTAATGCCGCTGTTGTTTATTAGTTGCGTAAGCATACCGACAAGATTTTTACCATTCTTTGAGTTGACAACATTCTGTATTTCGTCAACAATTAAAATTCCGATATGATTTAATGCAATGGAACTAACAAGCCCGATAAGCATATCCGTTGTGGAGGCTCTTGATTTGATGTAGTAATTATAATAGTTGGTTTCCAGCACCTCATCTGCTTTACGCAAAATCTCCAATAACAAACCTTTTACAGAGGAATCAAACGGACATTGCACAATAAGACACGGAATGACTTTTGCGTATGGTTTTTCAATCTCAATAATTCGGTTTTCCGATATAAGGGTAATTGCTCTGCTTATAGCACTTGATTTTCCTATACCGCTGCATCCTATAATGGTAAAACTGTCTGAACCGCCAACAATACCGTTATATTCTTGCCCAATTATTCCTTTGTGGTTTTCATAATGTTGTTTTATTGCAGTATTTGTGCCTTTTTTCTGCATTGAGCGGAGCAATGCCAAATACAATTTTGAATATATTTCCAATGACATTTGAGATGGTATATAGAGTCTGTACAAATCAGATAATGCCATTAACCGTGCAGGTATATCCTTGTTACATATACTATCGTCATAAGCAGGAATAACCGACAAGGCTGCGTTTAGAACCTCGCCTGATTTCATCTCCGGCATAGCAGACAAATAATCTTTATACATCATTCAGTACCTCCCATAATGTCAATATGTTGTTTGGTTCGTTCTCTTTGCCGTGTTTCTCGGATGGCTTTAATACTTGCATCGCCCACAGCGGCATTATTAGAAATGATTTTGATATGCTCTGCAAGGTCAATTTTAGCCTGTAGATTTTCACCGTCAACCGATTGCATCAAATGTTTTTTGGCAGATTGCATTTGACGCACTTCTTCAAGAGATTTGCCCGTAAATCGGGATTCTATCAAAGTAAACTCCGTATATTTGCTGTTTTCTATAACCCATACGGAGGAAACATTATCAGGATTAAAAGCGACTATGGCAGTACCGCCGTGCAAGTATGATTCAGTGTACCCGTCACAATGGTAGCGCATTTTATTTACCCTTAACCCGTGACGGGAAAATGTTCCTTTTGTCCGTGGTAATAAAGTTAAAGCAATCTGTTTTTCATTTGTTTTGATAAGATTTGCAGCAGGCTGATTTTTATTCCAATTCCATATATGGCTTGCATATGGTTTTACATTATCCGTAAACATTTCAACGGTGTAAGGAAAATTTTCTATTATCCGCTGTGAATTATAGTAAATAATGCAATGCAACACTATTTTTTCAAAATCCTCCATTGTCAAGCAAGCATCTTTTCTGTAATCGTGTGCGCCTCTCTCTTGAAAATCAGGTTCGATAATACCTTTTCCTTTCAAATGTGGTTTGTAGGTATTTTGCAATAAGTCAAAAAACTTTTCTACTGCACCTTTTAACTCCGGTCTGTATGGCGGTAGGTTAATAACCGTAACGCCTAATTCCGCTATCTGTTCAAAGTTTTCCGATTTATACTCGCTGCCCATATCTGTAACAAGAACACCGGGTATATTGCCGTTACAGTTCCAATCATCCTGGCTTATATCAATTCCAAATTTCTTGCAGTGTTTTACTTTGTCAGCGGTAACATTCAACATTAAATTTCGGAGGCTGTAAACGCCGCCCTCCCAACTTAAAGAATAACCACAGCACAAACTACTATAAGCATCAATACAAGCAGTTAAAATGGGTCTGCCTATTATGTTTCCGCTTTCATTTATAAGGTAAATATCACATATAGTAGCATCCAACATCCCAACGCCAACAGCGGGAGCGAATGACTGTATGCCGTCACCTGTCAACGGTCTGTTATTTCTCTGATAGTTTTTTATGCCATCACGGGAAATATAATAGTTTTGCATTTTTTTATGTTTGCGATAGAAATATCTGAATTGATGTATTGTAGGGTATCTTTGTAATAGTGTACCGTTGCAATCGCAGTATTTTTCTTTAAGCATAAATGTATATGCGGTTTGTAGGCTGTTACGATTTTGGTTATAATAATACTTATTCAATGCCCATCTGATATTTCTTTCATCATTTGTCAGCGGCTTTTCATAACAACACTTTTTTGGCGCAAGAACACTGATATTTTGATATGCAAGATATAACCATAAATATTGCTTTACCGTTTGTTTGCTGATATTAAAATGCTGTGCCATATTATTAATAGCATTGCAGCGGGATTTATCATCTGCAATAAAAGGCAATACACCGGCAATGATTGTAAATCTTTTATATGCAATACAGCGGCTTTCATTGTCTAATTCACCAATAGAGAGCGGGCAAATGCTGGAAATATATGATAAATCGTTTATGCTACATTCTGCATATTCGGTTAATTCCGCTGTTTTAATCCATTGTGGTACACTTCTTTTTATACAATCAATAATAAGGGATTTGCTATTTTCAATTTCAAGCACACGGACAATATTATTATCCTTTTGCAATAACTCATTTTTCAGCATCAATAACCAGCCCCCAATCATTAACACCACGATTTAACCAATATGAACGGGAAGAATCCAAAAGTTTAACGGTTAGTGGTTTTAATAAGTGTTTGCGAAATACACATTCACGAACCAATAAATCACCGTTTGATTTTACGCAAAGAAAATCTGTGTTGTATTCTCCGATTTCTCCATCATCGAGAGGGATATTACATTGTATTTCCGCTATAGTTTCATCTTTTTGCAGTTTTTCCAAATAGGCAAGCTGAAGGTCATTATATGTTCGGCATACCTCTTTTGATTTGCTTACAGATTTTTTTATACATCTGCCCTTGTAGTTTTTCTTAATCATAGAATTCACCTTTCTGTTTTCCCAAAAATGTTCCCAAAAACAGCAGATTATTTCCCAAAAACGAAAACACCTCCCAAAAACCAAATTTGCTGTTATTGGTGTTATCTCTGAAAAGCATTGATTTTACTGCATTTTATCCAATTTGAGGAATACAAGAGATTTCCCCAAAAACATACTTTTTCAAACACTCTATGTCATTGTGCGAAGGTCTTTATCAACCACGATGTAAAAATCGTTATCAACAGCACCGCCGTAAACAATGTAAATAAAATTCTGATTTTATTGACAGAAATGCAGTATTTACAAGGCTTTTCTATGATTTTCGGGTAAAAA
>JAFTGC010000003.1 GCA_017458105.1 Ruminococcus sp.
AAGCGGAAAAGTTACTGCGAAGGGTATAGGTGCTTGTACTGTAAGGGCAACTGCTAGGGACGGTAGTAAAAAATACGCTAAGTGCCTTGTTGTTGTGGGTCAGTATGTTAAGGGTATAGAGTTACCTAAGTCTGTTGTAATGAACAGGGGTAGTAAGGTTAAACTCAAAGCAAAAATCACCAACAAAAAGGCAGCGTACAAAGCCGTAAACTGGACTACCAGCAACAAGAAGGTTGCAACTGTCAATACGAATGGTAAAGTAACCGCTAAAGCTAAAGGCAAGTGTACTATCAAAGCTACGGCAAAGGACGGTAGTAAAAAGACCGCCAAATGTAAGATTACGGTAAGGCAGCTTGTTACAAAGGTTAAGTTTGATAAAACTAAGATAAATATAGAGTACGGCGGAAAGTCTGTAAAACTGAAAGCAACAGTTACTCCTACAAATGCTAACAATAAGGGTATTAAATGGACTTCGAGTAATACGAAGGTTGCAACTGTAAGCAGTAAAGGTGTAGTGAAGGCTAATGGTATTGGTTCAGCTGTTATTAAAGCTACAACTAAAGATGGTAGTAAGAAGTCTGCTAGTTGTAAGGTGAGTTCAACTGCAAATATTAATAAGAAGCTTACTTCTAGACAGATTAATACTAAATCTTCAATAGATAAGTGTTGTAAATTACTCAACGATTACTTTAAAGATTGTGGTGCTGTAATTAACCCAAATCTTGTAGGTTCGAGTCAGTGGTGTGTTAATATATCTGATGGTCTTACGGAGGGATATTCTATCCATGATCTTTTTGTAGAAAGCGTTTGTGCTTGGACTGGGAGAAGGTCATTTGATGAATTTAGGTGTTCAGGTAGTTGGAATAATATAAAAACTCAGAAGCAGTTATTAAAGTTCTTAGATGATGCTGGTGCGTATGGTTCTGTGGGTTTGGAAACATTTAACCCTGATAAGATGCTTGATAAAAAGTGGAATGGTTGGGATTGGTTTTGTAATAATAGGTCTAGGATTCATGTATATGTTTGTGCTGTGCCTGAGAAGGTTTTTGATGAGACTCATTATATTATTTATATGTATTGGGATAGTGAAGGGAATTTAGAATATTTAGGTATTCCTTTACCTGATGAGAAATAAATATCATTAAAACTCTCTCAGTTGCCATTTGAATTGATTTTATTAACGAATGAAATCTCTGTAGTGAGGGTTGGTTTTAATAGGTTTACAATGGTAGCGTTCGCACTTTGATGTGGACGCTACTTTTATGTATGATATAGGGTAACGCTGTTTTTGTAAATATTAAAAATTATACAAAATGAATATTTTGTATAATTTAGGGCAGAGCAAAAAGATTATAAAATTGGAATTATACTGCCAATATCCAGTAGATTTTCATTTGTTAAACTTTGTAAATAAACATTATGATTCCTGCAAAATGATTTTATTTTTTCAAAGTTCGGATGTAATTTTATATTTCCTGTAAATGCTAATGTTGACTTATTAAGTTTAAAACTGCAGCCGCCAATAAATCCATAATTTGTTCCGGGCAAATCAATATTTCCGGGTTCAATCAATAAAACATCAAAATATTCTTTTGATGCTTTTTGAATTGATTTATCAGATGTTATAATTGCGTTTTTTGAAACTATGCAGGTTGAACACTTTGTGTAACCTTGTTTTGTTTTCAGAATTTTAAAATTATTTTCATTAACAAGTTTTAAGATTGTGCTATCAATTGTATTTGGATTGCAAATTATTTTGTCGACAATTGAAACTGCATTAAGTAACACATTATCGGGATATTTTAAACCTATTTCTTTTTCACAAATAATTATCTTTTTAAAATGATTTTTAAAATTAAATGAATTATATTCACATTCTTTTAAAATAAACAAAGTATCTTTAGAAAAGTGAAAAAACTGCATATCTGCATGTGTTTGCTCAAAAGGCAGAAGCATTGGAAGTGTTTCTGTAGAAATTACTCTTATCCCCAATGCCTCTACCCTATCTTTTATTTTTTTATTAATAGTTGACATAACAACTAATTTTATATCATCAATAGGAAGATTCGGACTAAAATTACTCATTGCTAATCATCGCTTCGTATGCTTGTTTAACATTTTTTACACCGTAAAGAGTTGCTGTATCGGACGATACATTCTTTAGATTGTGGTACGGTAAAATAATTTTTGTAAACCCAAGTCTGGATGCTTCATTAATTCTTGCCTGTACATTTGACACTGAGCGAATTTCACCACCAAGACCGATTTCTCCAAATGCAAGTGCATTCTCAGGAATTGCTTCATCTTTCAAACTACTTATTAGCGACATTGCTACAGACAAATCCACGGCAGGTTCATCAAGCCGTAAACCGCCGACTATATTTACATATGTATCACTATTTGAAAAATAATATCCTGCTCTTTTTTCAAGAACTGCAATTATTAATGCTAACCTGTTATAATCATATCCTGTAGACATACGGCGTGGATTACCGTAACCCGAGGTTGTTACTAAAGCCTGAATTTCTGCCAATATTGGGCGACTGCCCTCAATTGTACAAGCAACACAGGTTCCTGATACATTATGTGGTCTGCCCGAAATTAGCATCATAGATGGATTTTCTACTTCAGAAAGACCTTTGTCAGTCATTTGAAAAACACCGATTTCATTGGTTGAACCATACCTGTTTTTTACAGCTCTCAAAATTCTGTATGACATTTGGCGATCACCTTCAAAATACAGAACCGTATCCACAATATGTTCCAAAACCTTTGGGCCGGCAATTGAGCCTTCTTTATTAACATGGCCGACAACTATAATTGGTATATCAAGTCCTTTTGCGGTGTGCATAAGCAAATTTGTACATTCTCTGACTTGAGTGACGGAACCAGGTGATGAATTTAACGCAGTCATATTCATTGTTTGAATTGAGTCAATCATAACAAGGTCAGGTTTAAGGCTGCGAATTTGTTCTGCAACAACTTCTATATCGGTTTCTGTCATTATAGAAATATTAGGATTGTTTACATTTAATCGAATAGCACGAAGTTTTAACTGCCTTTTTGATTCTTCACCGGATACATAAAGAATGTTTAAGGTTGCTCCTAATTTTTCACAGATTTGTAAAAGTATAGTTGACTTTCCTATGCCCGGGTCACCGCCAAGCAATACAAGACTTCCTTTTACAATACCTCCTCCCAGAACTCGGTCTAACTCGGAAGAACCTGTTTCATAACGCTGTTCATCATCTGTATCTATTTCGTTTATTGCTATTGGTTTTGTATATGAAATAACACGTTTTGCTTTTGCCGATGCAGTTGATGATTTATCTACAAATTCTTCATTCATAGTGTTCCATTCACTGCAACCGGGGCATTTGCCGTACCATTTAGGCGACTCATATCCACACTCTGAGCATATATAAACACTTTTAATTTTAGCCATATTTAAAAAACCTCATTATATATTTAGGGGTATGCACACTCATAACAGCATACACACCCCTTAAAAAATCACTTATTACAATGTTTCAAGTTTAATTTTATTATCGTCAGCGGTAATAGCAACTGCTGTTATTGATGTATCAGTGTTATTGATAATCAGCTCGGCAATTCTATCTTCAACTTCCTTACGAATAAGATTCCTAAGGTCACGAGCTCCTGATTTACCGCCTGCTGCCTTATTTGCAAACCATTCGCAGGCTTTATTGTCATAACGGAATTCAATGCCTTTTTCTTTGAGAGTAGGTACATATTCATCAAGAAGTAATGAAGAAATTTTTGTATAATCTTCTGTTGTCAGATCTCTAAATACAAGAATTTCATCCACTCTTGCAATGAACTCAGGTCTTAAAAATTCAGAAAGTGCCTTCATCACTTTTTCTTTATTAGCATCAGCCTGAGTTTTGCCAAAGCCAAGGGCATTTTCTCTTTTATCAGACCCGGCATTACTTGTCATAACAATAATGGTATTTTCAAAATTAACATCCCTGCCGTGAGCATCTGTCAGCTTACCTTCGTCGAGAATTTGAAGTAATATATTAAGAACATCAGGATGTGCCTTTTCAATTTCATCAAATAACAAGACAGAATACGGTCTGCGTCTTACCTTTTCTGTTACCTGACCAGCCTCGTCGTAACCAACATAGCCCGGAGGTGAACCTATGATTTTTGAAACACTGTGTTTTTCCATAAATTCAGACATATCAAGTCTGATTAATGTTTCAGGTGTATCAAACAGTTCATTTGAAAGTACCTTAACAAGCTCGGTTTTACCTACACCTGTTGGACCAACAAAAATAAATGAAGCCGGTCTTCTTCTAGGCGAAATTTGCACACGGTTACGTCTGATAGCTGCAGCAAGTGCCTTTACGGCCTCGTCCTGACCTATAATTTTTGCTTTGAGTTTATCCTCAAAATCGACCAATTTTGAAAGTTCATTTTCTTTTACTCTGGATGACGGAATTCCTGTCCAAAGTTCAATTACCTTAGCAATATCTTCTTCTTGAACCTGAACATTGACAGCCTGAGGTTCAAGTTCTTTCATTTTTTGATCAATTTGAATAATTCTTGTTTTAATCTCGGCAACCTTTTCAAAGTCAACTTCTTCCGCAGTTGAGAGTTTTTCGTTTTGAAGCGTCAGGTCTTTTTTTTCTATGGAGAGTTTGTCGTAAGTTTCAATCGCCTTGCTTCTGAGTGCACAACAAGCACACGCTTCATCAAGCAGATCAATTGCCTTGTCAGGAAGAAAACGGTCTGTTATGTATCTTTCAGAAAGTACAACAGTTTTTCTTACTATATCATCAGGCACTGTAACCCTATGATGAATTTCATAATAAGATTTTACTCCCGAAAGGACTTCGATAGTTTCAGCAACTGATGGTTCATTTACTTTTACAGGTTGAAAACGTCGCTCAAGGGCAGAATCCTTTTCTATATATTTGCGGTATTCATTGAAAGTAGTTGCACCTATAACCTGAATTTCTCCACGCGAAAGAGCAGGTTTAAGGATATTGGCAGCATTCATTGTACCTTCGCTGTCGCCGGTACCAACAAGATTATGTACCTCGTCAATAAAAAGGATTATGTTGCCTGCGTCCTTAACTTCTTGCGTAAGACCCTTTATACGACTCTCAAACTGTCCTCTAAACTGAGTGCCTGCAACAAGTGCCGTCAGGTCAAGAAGGTGTATTTCTTTATTTCTAAGTCTTAAAGGAACATTACCTTCAACTATTTTAATGGCCAATCCTTCGGCAATAGCAGTTTTACCAACACCCGGTTCACCTATAAGGCATGGATTATTCTTTGTTCTTCTTGACAAAATTTGAATAACACGCTCAATTTCTTTATCTCTGCCTATAACACGGTCTACAATTCCATCAGAAGCTTTTTTTGTTAGGTTTTCGCAGTAAAGATTAATAAACTTTCTGTTTTTCTGAGGTTTATCTTTCTTTTCTTTTTTATTGTTAGTATTTTCATTGCGTGTATTTTCTTTAGAAGAATTACCGTTGAAAATATTGTTGATAAATGCAGGAAATGTCGGTGCACCGCCGGTTGTAAAATCACCGTCATTGTTGTTATCATCGTTATTGGTAATTTCAGTTTGTGCGGCGTTTGTATCAATACCAAGGGATTCAACCATTGATTGAATATCACCATTATCGCCGAGGTTGTTCATTATAGATGTCATTTGATCCTGAACAGCTTCGAGGTCGTCATCTGAAATTCCCATTTTATTTATCAAGTCCTCAACCGGTTTTATACCAAGCTCTTTAGCACAGCTTAGGCAGTAGCCTTTGGACTGATCGCCTCCTGCTGAAACAAAAACAACAGCCGGACGTAAATTGCATTTTGTACAAAGCATTTTATGCTCCTTTCTGCTCCTGATTTTCATCAGAAGAGTTATTTGAATTTTGAAGAAGATCTAAAAAAACAACAAAATATTTGAATAACGCAAAAATCATTGCAGCGGCAGTAATACTTAAAAGTGTTACTGACAGGTACGGTATGTTATAATCAATTATTTTCATAAATACTGTTATACCTACCGAAATATAAAAAAGTATCGTACCCAATTTGCCGTACCACCTTGCTTGCGGTGGTCGAATACCTCGTTTTAAAAGTGAAGTTGCTCCTGCAAGCATAAGTAAGTCTTTTATAATAAGTATTACCATAACTGTGATAACTTCCGGAATTTTAATACAAATACAAATTCCAACTGAAAGTAAAGTGAGTTTATCCGCTATAGGGTCAAGAATTTTTCCAAATTCAGAAACTTGATGCAACGAACGAGCGATCAATCCATCTACACAATCTGAAAGTCCTGAAATAACTATCATTATTGTTGACCAAATGTAATTATCATTAAGGAACAGAATTGCAAACGGAATTATCAGCAATATCCTCATAAAAGAAAGAATATTCGGCACCGTTATAAGGTCAGTGGTATCAACTCTTTCTTTTACTATTTTATCAATTCTCTTTCTTTCTTCTTTCATAATTTCTCCCATATCCTATTATGAAATGCATTCGTAAATACAATAAACCCATTGTAATATACTATCTAGTAGTATACTACTAATTCAAAAATATATCAATAGTTAACAAGAAAAATCCTTTAATAATAAGGGCAAAATTTATAAATTGATTTGAGATTTGTTTTTGTTGACCACTGACAAATTTATAAATATTAAATAAATCGCAAATTGCAATAGCAAGTTGAAACAATTTTTTATTCTGTAGTAGATTGCCGCGAGTTTTTCGAGGAAGGAGCGTAGCGACGAGCGAGGAAAACTCGCGGCGGCTCGGCTCATGCTGCCCTGTAAATTCTATTAAGTTCCTGCTCGAAGAGTTCTTCCGGAGTATGGTAACCGAG
>JAFTGC010000010.1 GCA_017458105.1 Ruminococcus sp.
TCATCTTTTGTGTTACAGTATTCATAGCAAATAGGTTCTCCTTTGTTTGGATAGTTGTTGCAAATTAACTTTAACACAGAAGTTTCCTATTTGCTATCCTTTTTTCTATCTATTGTAACGCATCTATTGTAAACCTACAGTTTAAAATTTATCAATTTCTCCTTTTTTGGCTTGATTTAACAGTAAAAAAGTGATATAATTAACTTGTGAAATATATAATTTTTGAAATGAATTGTATATTCTGTTGTTTTCGCTTTTGCGGAGAATAATATTAAGGAGGACGAAAGATATGTCAACAAAAGCTAATTACAAAACAGAAGAAATCGGTGCCGGCAAGGTAGGTTTCTCCAAGACAAGAGCTATCATTGAAACAGCTTTCTACGGCAACAATGTCGTAAAAGTAAATACCCTCAAAGAGGCTTATAACCTGGCTAAAAACTCACCGGGTACAATTGTAACAGACCTCCCTGTTTATAGAGGAGAAGAGTTTGGTCTTGACAGCGATGCTAAGATTTTACTTATGAATGATGGTGCTGTTACAGGTCGTTACGCTGCGGCACGCCGTATTAAGGGCGAACCTGGTGTTGACGACACTAAACTTGACAAGGTTATTATGGATGCTGTTTACAAAACAAGATTCAGAAAGCTCTACCACGCTACAGTATTTGTAGGTCTTGATCCTGAATTTATGGTTAAGGCTCACCTCCTTATTCCGGAGGGCGAAGAAAATCTTCTCTACAACTGGATGCTTAACTTCCAGTATTTGTCAGATGAATATGTAAAGATGTATAAGAACTCTAAGCCTGTAGGTGATGGCAAAGAAACCGACATCTATATCTTCTCCGACCCACAGTGGGCACCTGTTGAAAGCCCTGATGTTGATTACAGCTGTTTGAGCGACCCACTCACACTCTGTTACTTCGACACTGAAGCTAACTGTGCCGCTATCCTCGGTATGAAATACTTTGGCGAGCATAAGAAGGGTACCCTCACAATGGCTTGGGCTATAGCTAACAGAAACGGCTATGCTTCTTGTCACGGCGGACAGAAGGAGTATCTCCTTGAAGATGGTTCTAAGTTTGTTGCTTCTGTTTACGGTCTTTCAGGCTCAGGTAAGTCTACCTTAACACACGCTAAGCATGGCGGTAAGTATGAGATTAAGGTTCTCCACGATGACGCATTTATCATCAACTCCGACACCTGTTCTTCTATAGCACTTGAACCAACATACTTTGATAAAACTGCTGACTATCCTGCAGGTTGCCCTGACAACAAGTACCTCTTAACCTGTCAGAACTGCGGTGCTACAATTGACGAGGACGGCAATGTTCAGCTTGTAACCGAGGATATTCGTAACGGTAACGGTCGTGCTATCAAGTCTAAACTTTGGTCACCAAACCGTGTTGATAAAATTGATGCCCCTGTTAATGCTATCTTCTGGATTATGAAAGACCCTACAATTCCACCGGTTGTTAAACTTAAGGGTGCGGCTCTTGCTTCTGTAATGGGTGCAACACTTGCTACAAAAACTTCAACTGCTGAAAGAGTTAAAGCAGGCACAGATTTGAACGCTCTAAGAATCGTTCCATATGCAAACCCATTTAGAACCTACCCACTTAAGAACGACTATGTAAAGTTTAAGAAGCTTGTTGAAGAGAAGAATGTTGACTGTTACATCATAAACACAGGCGACTTTATGGGTAAAAAGGTTAAACCAGCTGATACACTTGGTATTCTTGAGGCTATCGTTGAAAAGAAAGCAGAGTTTAAGCAGTGGGGTCCATTCTCTGATATTGAAATTTTCGATTGGGAAGGTTTCGATGTAAACATTGATGATGCAGATTACAAGGCAGCTCTTAAGTCCGCAATGGAAAACAGAGTATCTGCAATTGAAGGCTTTGCTGTTAATAAGGAAGGCTACGATAAACTCCCTGATGAGGCTCTTGAGGCTGTTAAGAAGGTTGTTTCCGAGCTTGAATAATATTTAATAATTCAGCCAATAAAATAATAAATTCTCAGGCTGCCTCAAAAAAACTTGAGGCAGCCTTTTAAAACAGTATAGAACGCAAAACAAAATATTTTTGTTTTGCTATTGCATTTTTTCATAAAAAGAGTTATAATTAAAAATGCTGAATATGAATCAGTAAAATGGAGATGTACCCAAGTGGCTGAAGGGTCCGCACTCGAAATGCGGTAGGTCAGGGGATCCCTGACGCGAGGGTTCAAATCCCTCCATCTCCGCCAACAATAAAATCCGATAACAGAGCCATTTTAAAATTTTTGGCTTAGTTATCGGATTTTCCTTTTTGAACATAAAACTAATAAATATAACATAAGTATGACAAAAATATGACTCGAACTCCAATCCACATAATGTTAGGAATTCGAGGTATGTTTTTCACTTGATTGCAAAAATATCAGCAACTATATTAAATTTCGTCCTGATGTTAATCGTAACAAAGCTTTCTAATAAGTAACCGATTTTGATTTACACACCATAATTTCATATGCTTTTTACTCTGTGCCATTTTGGCTTGTTCTTTTTCATTGTTTCACCTTTTCTCTAAAATTGGGTATAAAAATACCGCCCTCAGTGAGAGCGGTCAATATCAATTTTCAGTGTTCCACAACATAATTTTCCCACTTTTTATAACAGTCGATATATGTTTCATTCTTATCCCCGTTGTAAGTGATTTCGTAATACATGCCGTCATTCAAGGTAGTTGAAACCAACGCTTTATTGTTTTGCAGTGTCTTACAAATCCACACAATAAATACATCATCTTTGGTAATCTGTGCACCATCCGTTTTATCCAGACGTCTGTTGGCATAATTTTTGATTTCTTCTTTGCAAAAATCAACAAATTGTTTATCTGTCATTTTCTCACCTACTTTCACGCATAACAAAAAGCGCCTTGATTGCTCAGGGCGGTTAATTTGCTTTAGATTTAAGGTTTTTTTCAAATTCCTCAATAAGTTTTTGAAGTTCTTCTGCACTCTTATCTCCGTACAGTTCTTCAGCTCTTTTATAATTATAATCACACTCTCTGGTGTTATAAATCTCATCCATACTAATCCACCTCTCTAAAATCAAATGAATATATTTCCGAAAGACGATTTAAAGCCATTATTTGAGCATCATATTCATTCTTACCTAATTGTTTGAAAGATTCAACATGCATAAGATATGAGGATTCCGGAATAAGCTCTTTAGGTGCAGTATATTCAAATATTCGCCCATTATGACCAATGGTATACCCTTTTCCATAACCATTTTTTAAAGCGGCGTTCAAATCACTGTCACTTGGAGGCATACCGGTAGGGTAATTATGGAATGAAACGATCTCGCCTTTCTGAGATTCTTTTAATCCTCTGATTATTTGTTCGTTATAATCGGGTCTACCGGCTTCTGTTCCTGTATTTGAGATATACCATTTACCTGTCTGAGTGTTATAGAACATCAAATCTTCTCCGTTATTTCCGGAACGATGTGCAAGCATTTCTTTAGATTTTTGATAATATTCACGTTGAAGATTCGGATCAGAATCCATTTGATTAAACTTTTCCCTGAACTCACGGGTAGATGTTAATCCTTTTGGTACAGCATAATCGGAAGAATGTCTCATTCTTTCCGATTCTATTATACCACTTCCACCCGATTTTTCAACCTCATTATCAACAAATCCGTTAATCTTATCAGTCTATTTTTATGCGTTCTATTCCTTAGCTTTTACGGCATTCTTCTTTTTATATAAACATTTTTTCAGGCGTTACTGTTCACTTATATTCTCAAAATAAGTCACATAAGTGTCCCTGCAAAATTCCTACATCTCCAATAAAACCGCAGATTTTTTTGAGTTTTTTTAATCATACTATATACATAAAAATCAGGTATGTACCATTAATTTGATACATACCTGATTTTTTATTTTTGTAATTATTCCATATCTTTCAGTCCCTGAGACATAGGAATTTTTCTTATTCGTTTTGTTTGAATAAAGTGTACAACCACATAGCACGCTATGCCGATTGCCAAAATTGCAGGATAAATCCACGGTGCAATATAGTAAGTCAGCCAACCGCTGTACTCAAGCATCATTGCATAGTAAATTTCTTTAATTGCCCAACTGCAGACCGAAATGGAAATAACCAAAGCCAGCACAACTACTATGGCAGTTGCAAAGTTATACAATCGGCTTGCCTCGCCGTTTGAATAACCCAAAATTTTTATCATTGAAATAGAGCTTGCATTTTTCTCAATAATAATCTTTGCAAGCAAGTAGATGATCAACACATAAATCACTATCGCAAAACCGCCAAACATTGGGAAAACCATTCCCATAGAGTCATCAAGCTGATCAGCCATAACCGTGAGGTCACCTTGCGTTATTATGGTTGCGATATAGTCTTTTTCAATATCCTTAATTGCTTTGTCTGAAAAATAACCCGTAAAGTAACCGGAATCAAGGTCAAAAGTTTCGTTAAGTTTATCAATAGGCATAAACACGCAAAGGCTTGCCGAGTAGTGGTAACTTCCCTTAACAGTAAAAGTATAGCTCTTATTCTTGTATTTATCCTTAAGCTTGATTTTATCGCCGTCAGAAATTCCGTATTTTTCCATATAACCATCTGACAGCACTACCTCACCCTTGTTTTTAGGCAGTGTCAATTTACTTAAATATTGGGATTTATCAGATATTCCAAAAATAGAAATTTCTTCCTCATTATCATTTTCAAGACTGGTAAGACTATACTTCTCGGCATTTGGAGTATGTGTTTCGAGAGGAGCCTTTAAAACATACTGATAAGTTGCAATCTGCGAATTTATAACTTCATCTTTAAAATTATCAAGCAACGGTGAAAACATCATACCAAACATAAGCAAAACCGTCGCAAACAAAATCCCCACAAAAAGTGTTAAATAAGTTGATTTGTTCTGCAATATAATTCTAATTCTAAATCGTATGAGAAACTTCCAGTTTGGCAGAGCAATTGCACGCTTTTTCTTGTTCTTTTTTAGGTCATGTCTTAAAAATTGCAATGGCGAAAGTTTAAGCATAGAAGTCAGCACAATAACATTTATCACAATTATTATTATGCACGGTACAACCGTTGTTTTTATGAAGGCCTCAGCATTCCAAACTGTATGGAAAGTAGTAAGTGAATAGCTTTGGTAATAAATGGACGCCACAAAATCCTTCATAAAACTATATCCAAGTATATTTCCTATGACTGCAGCAATAAAAGTAACTAACAGTGGCGAAACAAGATAATGCCTGAGCACTTCTCCCCTTGTATAACCCGAGGCACGAAGTGTGCCTATTACCGAAGCTTCTTTTTCCATAGTATTACGGCTTGTTACGGCAAATACAAACGACATTACAACAATTACTATGTAAAGCAGCCATGTTACCATAGCTTTATCGCCGCCCATATCATCGCCTGTAAAATTTATAGCCTGATTATTTTGCCTTGCAACAAAATCTGTAAGAATAAATTTCTCAGCAAGTGCATCTTTAATACTGTCTGATTTCTTTTGACGGTCAACATCACTCAGGTTTCTGTCGTTGTTAGTCCAACAATAGCAGTAATTCAGCCCTGCGTTGTCAATAGAGCTATAGTCCTCATCAGTAAGAATTGCAACAGTAAACTTATTTGCGTTGAACATCATATCGGTATTATTTTTGAAAAGTGCCGAATAGTCAGACAAAGCTACAAAACCGGTTACCTTAAAGTTTTTACCGTCCGCCTTGAAGGTATCATTGATTTTAATACCGTTATTCTCAGCATATAGTCTATCTATGACAACTTCTCCGTTTTTTTCAGGCATATGACCATCCAAAATATCAACACGGTTTACTTTATCCCTGGCTTTAAAAAAACGCACAGTGTGTTCATTACCGATGTTTATATTTTTATAATTAAGGTTGTAAATTGTACATTTTTCGTCTTTTTCAACCTCATTTAAAAGCTTTGTATCGGCTTTTTGAGCAGTTGCAAAGTGACCGTCCTCAATGTTGTACTTTTCAAAACTTTCATCATAGGTCGTTTTTAAACTGCTGCCTGCTACAAGAAAGCCTGAACAGAAGCCGATTGTTATGCACAAAAACAAAAAAAGTGCAATGTACTTTCCTAAGTCGTGCTTAATCTCACGGGGTATTCGTTTATAAAGAGGATTTTTCATAACTGCCTCCTTACCAATCCAAATCCACGGCAGGGATTTTATTTGTGTTTAAGTTATCGTGGCGAATTATACCATCACGCAATTTTATAACCCTGTCAGCCATCTGACGGATTGCATCATTATGAGTGACAAGTATTACGGTGTTGCCAAATTTCCGATTAACATCTTCAATGAGCTTAAGTATTTCTTTGGATGTGTTGTAATCAAGGGCGCCTGTCGGTTCGTCACAGAGCAAAATATCCGGATTTTTAATAATTGCTCTGCCGATTGCTGTCCGCTGCTGTTGACCTCCTGAAAGCTGATTAGGAACTTTATCCTTGTGTTCCCACAAACCAAGGGTTTTCAGCAAGTCATCTAAATCAAGAGGATTGTCACCAAGGTATGCACCAACCTCAATATTTTCCTTGACAGTAAGATTAGAAATAAGATTGTATGACTGAAAAACATACCCGAGGTGTTTGCGGCGATAGAGCGAAAGCTGCTTTTCGTTCATATTTTCAACGGTGTCATCACCAATTTTAATTGAACCGCTGTCGGCATTTTCAATACCTCCAATTATATTCAAAAGCGTAGACTTACCCGAACCTGACGGACCAAGCAATACGCATATATCTCCCTTTTTAATCTCAAAGGAAATCCCCTTAAGAACTTCTGTTTTACTCTCTCCAACTCCAAAGGACTTTTTTATATCCGAAATTGTTAAATACATAATGTTCCTCCTGTATTAAATCGTAAACTACCTATAAATCATCCAATTGGTTGATATTATTTGTACGCCAAAAGCTCCTCCAAACCACTTGGCGAAATTTCGCACAGCATCGCATATGCTGCAGAATTTACATCGGATTTATTTGAGAAAATTTTACCGAATTTTTCTTTCAATCCAATAAAATAGTCGTGGTACAGTTCAGCCACTTCTATCCCTTTTTCTGTTAAGGCAACCGTTCCGTACTTTTTCTTGCTGATAATATCCATCTGTTTGAGGTTATCCATCATTGTATGCACACTGGGTTTTGAAACCCCGAGTTTATCCGCAACATAGACGCAGCGTGTTTCTCCGTTTTCGGCACACAGTTGATAAAGCACGACAAGATACTTTATGTTTGATGAAGTCAGTGTAATTTGCGAGTTAGCCACTGCTTACCTCCCGTTATAAAATAAGGTTGCCCTGCCATACCGATTTTTCAGGTGACAAAGGCAACCAATTTGTTAAAGTATAACAGCAACTCACGATGCTTCGTGTGTTACTTTAAATAAGGTTTACGGTTGCTTATTATTATGACAAGTGCTGTGCATTGCACAATTTTCACAACCGCAACCACAGGAGGAGGACTTACCTTTCTTTTTTCCTCTTATATTGCTGTAAATTATTGCACCCACAACAATCGCCACAACCAACGCCACTACAATTGTTCCAATGTTAGCAGATAACCAAGAAAACATAACTTCCTCCTTATTTTATTATTATTTTACTCTTACCTTTGCTGTAAGTCTGTCAGCCTCTTTGTAAGGTCTAAACAACATATAAATAATACCCAAGAGCAGAATGATTGCTACGATAAGTCCAATGACATTTAAGTCACCTGTGAAAATACCGCCAATCTGATTTATAAGAAGAGCAATAACATACGCAAATACGCACTGGTAACCAACCGCAAAACAAGTCCACTTTGCACTGTTCATTTCTCTTTTGATAGCACCGATAGCAGCAAAGCATGGAGCACAAAGAAGGTTAAATGCAAGGAATGAATAACCTGTAACAGCTGATGGGAATACAGCTGCCATATTTTCGTAAACCGTTGCGTGTTCTCCGTTTGCATAGAGTATGCCCATAGTACCAACGATATTCTCCTTAGCAACAAGACCTGTAACAGATGCAACAGTTGCCTGCCAATTGCCCCAACCAAGTGGCGAGAAAATCCAGGCAATACCGTTACCAATATAAGCAAGGATACTGCTGTCTATTTCTTCTTCTGAAAGCATACCAAATGATCCGTCAATCCAGCCAAAGCCCTGTAAGAACCAAACTACAACAGTTGAAAGGAGGATGATTGTACCGGCTTTCTTAATAAACGACCATCCGCGTTCCCACATTGAACGAAGAACATTGCCTACTGTTGGAAGGTGATATGCCGGAAGCTCCATAACAAACGGAGCAGGATCGCCTGAGAAAATCTTAGTTTTCTTCAGCATAATACCCGAAACAATAATTGCAGCCGCACCTAAGAAATATGCCGAAGGGGCAACCCACCAAGCACCACCAAAGATAGCACCGGCAACCATTGCTATAAACGGAACCTTAGCACCACAAGGGATAAAGGTTGTTGTCATAATCGTCATACGACGGTCACGCTCATTTTCAATTGTTCTTGATGCCATAACGCCCGGGATACCACAACCCGTACCGATGAGCATCGGAATGAACGATTTACCCGAAAGACCAAACTTACGGAAAATTCTATCCATAACAAAAGCGATACGCGACATATAACCGCAAGCCTCAAGGAAGGCAAGGAATATGAAAAGAACCAACATCTGCGGAACAAAACCAAGCACAGCACCAACACCGGCTACAATACCGTCAAGCACCAAACCCTTGAGCCAATCTGCACAGTTAAGTGCATCAAGACCGTCCTCTACAAGAACAGGTACGCCCGGAACCCAAACGCCGTACTCAGCCGGGTCAGGTCCTTCAAATTCAGCATCCTCAACAATTTTAACAGCACCCTTGAGATCCTCAAATGAAGCTGTTTCTTCAGAAGGTTCGAGGGTTTCCTCGTCCTCAACTGTATAGGTAGCTTCTGCCAATTTTGCACCTGACGACTGAACTTCTGTTACAAAGTTATCAAGCTGTGTCTTAGCATTTTTTGCATCAAAATCATCTGCCTCTGAATCAACAGCAGCTTCAACCGCCTCTGTATCCAACCCATTGTCAGCAGCATAGCTGATATAACCATTGATTAATTCATCAGCACCTGCATACTCTTCGTCTACCTCTTCAAAAGAGCTCTGGCCTATACCAAACAGGTGAAAACCATCGCCAAACAGGTTATCGTTTGTCCAGTCAGTGACCCAAGCACCGACAGTTGTAACAGAAACATAATAAACGATAAACATTACAACCGCAAAAATCGGAAGTGCTGCCCATCTGTTTGTAACAACCTTATCAATTTTATCAGATGTTGTGAGTTTTTCCTTGTTCTTTTTCTTGTAACACTTTTTAATAACCGAAGCTATGTAAACATATCTTTCGTTTGTAACGATACTCTCGGCATCATCATCAAGCTCTTTTTCGGCAGCTTGAATATCACTCTCAATATGCTTTAACTTCTTTTCGTCAATATTGAGTTGTGAGAGTACCTTGTCATCTCTTTCAAAAATTTTGATAGCATACCATCTCTGTTGTTCTTCCGGCATATCATGAACAGCTGCTTCTTCAATATGTGCAATAGCGTGTTCAACCGGGCCCGAGAACTTATGCTTCGGCACAATCGGGCTTTCTTTGGCTACTGTAACAGCAACTTCGGCAGCCTCGGTAACACCCGTTCCCTTTAAGGCTGAAATCTCAACAACCTTACAGCCGAGCTCTTTAGCAAGAGCTTTGGTGTCAATTTTATCTCCGTTTTTCTTGACTATATCCATCATGTTGATAGCTACAACAACAGGAATACCAAGCTCAACAAGCTGTGTTGTGAGATAAAGGTTTCTTTCAAGGTTTGTTCCGTCGATGATATTAAGTATAGCGTCAGGACGCTCACCTATAAGATAATTTCTGGCAACAACCTCTTCAAGTGTGTATGGGGAAAGTGAATAAATACCCGGAAGGTCGGTGATAACAACCCCGGTGTGCTTTTTCAGCTTACCTTCTTTTTTCTCTACCGTTACACCGGGCCAGTTACCAACAAATTGATTTGAACCTGTTAGTGCATTAAACAGCGTAGTTTTACCACAGTTTGGGTTACCGGCCAGAGCAATTCTGATCTTGTCCATTGTGTTAATTCCTCTCTTTAAAATTAACGGTCAATAACCGTCCGCAAAAATAGGAGCTTTGCTCCATTACAAATTACTCAACTTCAATTTTTTCGGCATCTGCCTTTCTCAATGAAAGTTCATATCCACGGACTGTTACTTCAATAGGGTCGCCCAGCGGAGCTACCTTGCGGACATAGATTTCTACACCCTTAGTTATACCCATATCCATAATTCTGCGTTTTACAGCACCCTCACCGTAGAGCTTTTTTACTTTGACGGTGGAGCCTATTTTAACCTCACGCAATGTTTTCACTTTGTTCCCTCCTTAACATCATATACATAATATATATATTTATTAAAAAATCACAGTATTAGACCATAATTTTTCTTGCCATTTCTTCACTTACGGCAACCCTTGCACCCTTTACATTGACAATAACATTACCTGCAGTTTTTGTAATAACTGTGACAACACCGCCGGTGACAAACCCCAGGTTTTCGAGGTGCTTTTTTATTTCTGAATTACCGCCGATTTTTTTGATGATGTTTTCTTCGCCTTCATTTGCAAAAATTAAAGGTATCATATCTTACGCCCCTTTTAATTACCTCATCAACAATTAGCATCAACTAACCGTTAAGTTCTAAAAAAGGTTAGCTAAAGCTAACTACATTTATTATATACATTACTGCCTCATTTGTCAACAATTTAGCAAAAACAATATTAATAATCATGCAAATTCATCAATTTGATGAACAAGTTAGTCTTATCTAACCTTTTAGTTGTGCAAATTGCACTGTTCAAACAGTGCAATTACTTTGTGTAAATTCGACCTCAGAATTTCGTTAAAAAGTCTAGTTTTTCTCACAATAAACCAAATAACGGTCAAAACCTCCGCTGTTGTTGGTAATGCAAGTCATAAGAACCAGCTTTGACTTATTTTCTTCAATAAAAATATCCTCTGCCTCATTTGGTTTGATAATTTTATGTCCTGTAACAGTATAATTCACCTTGTTCCAGTAATTTACAACCTGAACATTGTCGCCGGCTTTTAAATTGCGAATATTATCAAAGAAAATTCTGCCAACATAACCTGTATGCGCTGCAAGAACACAGTTACTGTTGTTATCACCTATAGGCAGTGAAGTGTAAGTAAGGTGAGCTGCACCGTATGACATATGGTCATTTTGTATCCCAAGGTATATAGGAATTTTCAAATCAATTGCGGGAATATTTACATAACCGTAAACTCCGTCATAAATACCGTAATGACTCAGATACAACGCAGGCTTTTCAAAAACATAATCATTTGTCAGTAAAGAGCTTTGATTTTCACGCAAATTCTTATTATACGCTTTGCTGTCTTTATAAAGAGCGTCAATATCTATCTTTTGATAATCAATACCATCATCATTGTTATCGTAGTAAAAATTGTTTTTTGAATTATCACTGTCAGAGGATTTTTTCAAATTTTTATTTTTTTCTATTATTTCAACACGCTTGTCAAAATCATCTGCAATACTTTCAGCAACAATTTTTCCGTAAGTGTTCGACACAGGAGGGAACAGTAACAAACCAATTCCGACAATTAACATTAATGTTGCAAGAATAGTAAAAAACACACGGATTTTGCTGCGTTTCTTTTTTGCAGGCTCAGGTTTAACTTTTTCTGTTTTTTCAGAGCTAGTCACCTTTTTTCGCCCCCTTATCATCAGAATGGGCAGGCTTGTTTTCTGCATTTTGGGACAACAGCATAGTTTTGCGTTTATTTTTTCTTATAATAATCATTACAACCAATATTACAATCGCTACAAAAACAACAATAGCTGCAATTGCCGCCCAATACGGAATTTTTAGACCCATAAAGAAGTAATATCCTGTTTCGCGTTCTGTCGTATATGAACTGCCGCCGGACGCTTTTTCCGGAACATAAGGGACGCGTTTTCCTCTTACCAAAAGTCTGTGAGTGTTAATACCGTAAGGCGTGCAGGTTAAAAGAGTAACATGGTCCTCTCCGCTTACAATTCTTAAATCTTCGGTATTTTCGGGTTTAATCACTTTAATTTGGTCAACTTCATACTGTAATGTTTTATCTAAAACTTTAACTAAAAAATAGTCGCCAATCTCCATATCGGTTAAATAGTCAAAAAAAGTTTGTCCCGGATAAGCCGAGTGTGCAGAAATAACAGCATGCGTACTTTTGCCGCCTATTGGCATAGATGTGTTCATAAGATGCCCGGCACCTTTACTGAGAATTTCCTTATCGGTGCCATGATATATAGGCAAATTTACATCAATTTTGGGAATTTCTATAAAACCAATTAAGCCGTTACCGTCAACATTGAGTGTTTCTTCATAATCAGCACCAATCGCCTTATAAGCTTTTTCATCAAACGGGTCGGTAATTATTGCTGTAGAAGTTAGACTTTTATTATATTTTTTTGCCTTAGAAAAAAATTCAGAATAATCCTTTTTTTCAATTTTTTTAACGACATCATTATAATAATTTGATGATTCACGCATATTGATATTGTTAATTATTGAAGCAATATATGGATAACTCATTATACTTACGCCAATTAAAAACAGCAATACTACTGCCATAATACTTAACTTTCGCTTCATAGGAACACCCTTTGAAAATTTATAAACTTATTATAAAACATTATTAAATAATAATCAATATAATACACAAGGCTGCGGCGAACCGCAGCCTATAGACAAATTACATATATCAAATAAAATAATATTTTGAATGTGAATTATTTAGATGTATTTTTCTTCTTTAATATTATGAACATTGCACCTGCAAGAACGATAAGTGCAGCACCGCCCAGTGTGAACATCCATGTACCTACTCCACCTGTTGAAGGAACTGTCAAACTAGTGTTTTCTATTTCTTTTTTGTATCTAAAATATCCATCATCGTCTAGGTCCCAATTTTTACTATTAATAGAACCTAACTTATATTTTGTAGATGATTTATCTGCATCTACTCCGTCCTCATCAAGAACCAAATCATCTAATGTTAATGAAATTTCGCCTGCTTTAAGCTGATAACCAGATGGCGCTGCAGTTTCTTTTACTGAATAACTTTGACCTGCGGCAACAGGTACATCTGTAAATTTAACGAAACCATCTTTATCAGAAGTGGCTTCAGATGTCTTATCCTGTCCATATGTTAGTTCAAACTTAGCACCCTGTAGTCCCTCACTATTACTACTATCCACTTTTTTAAGTTTTAAACCAAAACAGAATACTTGAACTGTTGGTCCCGGCAAAGTTGTACTTTTAGAATCATCTTTATTTTTGTATTTCAAAGTTACACTATTATCATTCGACTTTGTACCCTTAGTAGCTTTTTCATTTATTGTAAGTGTAAATGTAACATTAACTTTTGCTGAATTGTGATTTTTAAAATAATCATCTCCAAATGCGTTTCCGTGAATGGTTACAGAGAATTCTTGTGATTTAGATTGATCATCTAAGGTATAATAATCTTCATCAAGCTTAGTACCATCAAGATATACCTCAACATCAGCCAAATTACCTAACCCTTCTTCATATGTATCATTAAGAACATATTCTGTGATAGGTTTAGATTCTGAACATGGAACAACTGCTTCAAGTTTATAGTTTACTTTGTCACCAAGTTGTGCTGTAGCAACTTCTCCATCTTTAAGAGCTCTTTCTGTAACATTATTAACTGCTGTAATTTTCTTAGTAATTGTCGGCTGACCATCATTAACCTTGCCTTTACCAACATCTACTGTATCATCATCACTTTTCAACACAAGCAGAGAGCTTTTCATCGAAAGCGCAGTACCTTCACCTTTGTAAGAAGGCTTAACAAAATATATACCTGAACCTGTATATTTAGCGGTAGAATCTGTTAAAGAAGGTTCAAAAGTATCTAATTTTTTTTTCAATTCACCTGCTACAGCTGCTGCATCACACTTTTCAATAAGAGATGCTGTGTTTTCTGTCGAACCATTAGATGTAATTAAATTATTTATATCATTTGCATTTTTATCCCTAACTGTAACTTCTCCTGTTGCCGGATCATAATCTGCAATTTTGTAAACATCAAATTTAAAATTAGCATTTGATGTTGTAAGTGTCAATGTTGGTCCAGCCGCATAAGCTGTGAACGGAACCATAATGGCAATCATCATTGTAGCAATAACGATTGCAAAAATGCGTTTAAATGATTTTTTCATTTTAAATTCTCCTTTTTTAATATATGTAATTTAATTCTAACCAAATATTTAATCAATGTTTGTAATTTAAAAAACGCTCTGCTCGTTGTTTTTTGGAATGTTTTCTTACATATAAGTAATAAACTAAACCTCCAAACATACTTATTGCAATAAACACGCTTCCATAAATCACATAGTTATTACTGTAAACTTCGCCAGCCGATGGAATGGTTATTGGAACATTTACAATTGCACCACTTTTACTAAAGTAACCCAGCTGTGTTTCTGTAGCATCATTATATGATGCTCCCTCAAAATTAAAAGAAAATTCAGCGTTTGTTAAGACATAACCCGAAGGTGCTACAGTTTCTTTAACAACATAATTAATATATTCACCTTTGCTATCATAGACATCAAGATCCTCAAATACAACTACGCCATCATCATTGGTCTGAGCATCCGCAAGTTTATTTTCATCACTTACAGAAGATTTATAAAGTGTAAATGTTGCACCTGCAATCTTTTTTCCTATTGCATTACCGTTATCGTCAAGTTGATCTGTCTTTGTTACTGTAACTTTACCTTTTGTAGTTGTATTGGCAAAAGTTTGTGCAGAAGCAGAATTTGTAAAAGTTTCTTCTTCTAAGTTAGAAGGTGTTCCACTTAACTTAAGATAAGAAACTGCCGTTTTCAACGCTTTATCAGAATCATCTATGTAAACATTAACTCTTGCATAGATGTTGCTAGGATCCATTTGATAAGTGTGATTTTCAGCATCTTGACTATTTTTAACGGTTTCTGTAATCTTATAGTAATGTGTTCCAACTGAGGAATAGGTAATGCTTTTAAATGAGAATTTACCATCTTTAGCAGTATCTGTTGTTGAAGAATAATTGTATCCTTCTTGCTTTGCATTAGAATTGACTTCAACAGCAGTAAATTCAAATTTTTTGTTCGTGTTTTCGTCCGCCTTATAAGTAGTACCATCCAACGTCTTGTAGACACTCAGTGTTGCTGTTGCCGATTGCTTTTTGTTATTGATTGTAGTAGAATTTCCATTTGATGATATACTTGAACATACATATCCATCCGGGATGTCAATTTCTTTAATTTCGTAATTCATACCATCTGGAATTCCAAGCACCGTTACAGACTTTGTATTTGTAAGTACACCACTAACAACACCACGGGAAGCATCTGCCAATTCGCTATTATCTGTTGTATAATATTTAAGGTCATACGCTTCCTCTGTTTCGTCAAATTTTCCGTCGAAATTTGAATCAATTAAAACTCTAAAGTTAAATTTTGTTTTATCTTCATCAGTAATTACATTATCATTATCATCTAAAATATTCTTTGATACAGTGAGCGGATATGTAACAACCGAATTTACGAAACTTACATGATAACTCTGATTAGACTTTTTTTCGGTACCAAACTGAAACTCAGCTGTTTTTCCTGTTCCACTTGACGAGGATTGATTTTTATTATTAACTACTGACCATGTTGTAGAATAAGAAAGTTTATTACCAGTTGTACCCTCTGTTATATTCAAATAATCAGCCGATTCAAACTGAGAATTGAATGACGCTGAATCCCTAGACTGTAAATTAAATGAACCATCAGATGAATCTACATCTTTGTCCGTTGATTGCGATATATCATCTTTTGTATAATCAGTCTTTGTATAGTCATATTTCACACCAGAACTTGAATAATTATTATCTTCGATATTCTCTTTATGACCTGAAGTGTATGGAAAATTATCAAGTGACTCAACTATACGTTGCAATCTTGTATCATAGATATTATCTGTAAGCACCTTGTTATCAACTACAAGTTCATTGGTAACAGGGGTCATTGTAAATGCAACCTTTAGATTGGATTCGAGTGTACCACGCTCCATATAAAACACAGTCATATGGTATGTTTTATTTGGGTCAAGCTGTTTTCCACCATTGAAAGATGTAACTACTTTTCCGGTTGCACCTTTTAACGAACTACCATCCTGTTCATATGCGTTTCCATATGTAACAGTGGTATCACCTGATAATTTACCATCATCCAAATTCTTCCATTTACAGAATATCACATTAGTCTTATTTCCTAAACTGTCACTTTTAAATTTGCAAAAACCGTTCTCTGTAACATAAGGTGTAACCCAACTTCCGGTTCCTCCATCTGCCCAAGCCCAAAAACAAAAATCATTTTCATTGGTCTTTACCCAAACTTCATCAGATGGAACATCAACATCAACTGTACCATAATTTGCAAATACATCATCAGCAGTAGCTTGCATAGTATTGAAGTTAATATTACCTGTAGCCATTTTATGGTCTCCGCCAAGATCAAGAACAAGGTTTTCATTACCTGAATCATCACTTATATATACCCAAAGATCATCGTCACCACTGTACTCAAATGTTACATCTTCACCGTTTGGTAAAACTCCACCCTCCGGCACACGAAAGTCAATATCCATACGGATACCAAAACCGAAATCAAGATTTTCATCTGACGAGGAATTATAAGTTGAACCACTTTGATTATATGCAGTTCCATAAACGACTTTAGTATCACCTGATAATTTACCATCATCCAAATTCTGCCATTTACAGAATATCACATTAGTCTTATTTCCTAAACTGTCACTTTTAAATTTGCAAAAACCGTTCTCTGTAGCATAAGGTTCAACCCAACTTCCGGTTCCTCCATCTGCCCAAGCCCAAAAACAAAAATCATTTTCATTGGTCTTTACCCAGATTTCATCATCCGGAATATTTAACTCATGGTTTCTATTATTAAAAGGAAAAATTCCATACGGATCTTCTTCATCAGAAGAGCTATCGTTAGGATTCATAAAATCACGATATCCATCAATTACACCATTGCTTTTACCGGCACCGTAAGCAACAGATACCGGCTTATTGTCATTCCAATTAAAATAAACATTATCGGTTGCTTGAGATGAATCAAATTCATAAGTGTCAACTGTTTTACCATTGGAAGTAACTGTAGTTTTACGAAACGGAAATACAGAATTAAGTATCTTAGCATAACTATCTTCCGATGAACCATCAGGTGTATCGACCGATAAAAGATAATTATCATCAAAGTATGGCATCTTTAAACCATCTACAACCTGAATATTTCCATCACCATCAAGTTTTGGATATGCCAATCCCTGAACAGACTGATGATAGTCAGACAATCCATTTGAATTGTTAGCAATATAATTAAATCTTGTTACATTCTCACTACTTGTAACACTATTGTAATCTCCATTGTGATTAGACGAATCATATGCACCATTGGTATTACAAAAATTACCAAAATACAGAGGGTATAACCAACTGCTGTTTTTATCGGCTAATGCCTTAACAACATATTTATTAAAATCTTTATCAGGATACCAGTTATCATCTGAACCATTAAATCCCGTACCAATATGATCCGTATTTAGCCAACCTTTTTGTAACTCAGCATCCGAAAGATAATCATAATACTTTGCCGTTACCGGGAAAAGATTATCATTGTTTGTAATAGAAGTGTCCGCAGGAACATCAAAAGTACTTTCATCGGATTTAGCTTGTATATCAACCCACTTACCTGTTGAAAAATAATAAACCCTTTGACTTGTTTTATCAAGGTCATTCGTCTTAGATCTATCATTACCTACATTGAAAATAACCTTGTTTAAGTTACTTTTAACAGCAATTTTATAAATTTTATGCTGTTTATAAGTTTGTCCCGTATCGGTCATTGCAATACCAGGCCAATCGTGGTTTTTCTGATTGGTATTGCTGGAATTCCAAGCATAACAGTAAGGAGTTGTCCAATCAGATGTATTCAAAAAATATACATACCCCGATTCGTAGTTTACCAAACTTGAATTACTGGTTTCAACATCCTTACTTGCCGATGACTTAAAAATATCAGAAGTTACGGCTATAGCAGAAAACGACGAAATTATCATCATAATCACAAGGAAAATTGCAACGGTTGAACGGTTCACCATATGAGCAATCTTGCTATTCCTTTTCAAGAAAATTCCTCCCTCTAAAAAATTTCTCCATAAGATGATAAAAGATTGTAATAATTATATAATATTATTTTAAAAAGATAAATTGATAATCTAAACAAATAATTTTTTATTTTTTTGTGTATGTTTATTTTTTCCTGGAAATTATTTTCACTTTTTTCAACAAAGCATCTTACTCATAAAACTTTTCACCAATATTTTCGCCCATTTTAACAACTGTTTCTTTATGAGCATTTGTATTGGCGAAAAATTCTGATTCAAGTTTTACTTTATTGTTTTGAAAAAGTAAAACTATAGTTGAACCACCAAACAAAAACATACCCTTTTCATCAGAGCGTTTTACTCTGCATTTGCCGTGATGGTTTTTAATCTTACCTACCATCAATGCCCCTACTTCTATCTGAATAACTTCACCGAAGTTTTCTGTATCCATTACTGTATACTCACGGCTGTTTTGTACAAAAACAGGTAGTTTTTCCAATGCAATAGGCTGTACCGTATGGAGTCTGCCCTTAATAAAGATATTGTCGCCCTTTTCGGCATTATCTATATAACAATACCTATGGTAATCATCAACTGCCAACCTCAGTACAACACAGATTCCGCCATTGTATTTATCGGCAAGGTCTTTGTTGTTGAGAAGTTGTTCAATTGTATAACCACTGCCTTTTATAGGCAACACTGTACCGTCGTTTATCCTATACGCACTCAACTTTCCGTCACAGGGTGAGAATAATATGTTTTTATTATGAGGAAATTGTCTTTTGCCGTCCTTAATTTTTCTGGTAAAAAAATCGTTGAAGCATTTGTAGCCGTCATCCACATAATCGCTCATATCAATGTCATTTTTTCTGATAAAATTTTTTATCATCAGTTTTGACATCGGGCTGCTCATATAAAGCCCTGCAACTTTAGATATAAAAGGCAGGGTGATTGCTTTTAAAATTCCCCTGCCAAACGCATTATTATATAGAAAACCCAAAGCAGAGCTTTCTGTTAAATTGTATCGTGAAATTGTTTGTCTTTTATCGTACATAAGCTGTATAGAAAAAAATCATAAATGCATAAAGCACAACTCCGACTGCCACCATTATCATTATTCCCTTAGCACCCGGTTTTTTTATCTTTATTTTACTCACAAACAAAAATGCTGTGACCGCAACAACCATTACATAAAGCGGTGAAATATCAATCTTATCCCCAACAATATACTGTATAAGTATAACTACAGGAAAAATCAGGCTGGCTGAGGTTACCGGCAACCCCTGATATTCTTTCCGTTTTAAACTGGTTTTGCTTTGGCGTTCCTCTTCCATAACATTAAAATATGCAAGACGAATCACTGCTGCAAGCACATAAAGGCAGAAAATTACAAAGTAAATCTCTAATTTAGCAGCTGAAAAAGGCTTCAAAAAACTGATGTTATCGCTTAATTTAAGACCATTCATATTATACCTTACATAGCATGAATAGCCGATTGCACAAGGCAATACGCCAAAAGCCACCAAATCAACCAAAGAATCAATTTGAATTCCAAAATTTTTCTCTGCTTTTGTTCTATCTTTTTTATGACGTGCCACCATACCGTCAAAAGCGTCACAAAGACCACTTACCATAAGACAGGTTGTTGCAATAAAAGGATGCCCAGTACCTGCCATTGCTGTAAATATTCCTGTGACAGCTGAGCATAGCGAGATGTATGTCAGTATCACTGTATAATTGTAAAATCCCAGCATTTTAACTACCTTCTTTTACTGTTTTATTCTCACGAACAACATTAATAGCGTGATGAATTAATGTAATGGCTCCGCAGCCTATTATACAAATGTAAAATGAAAGTCCACGGCTCATAAGCTCTGCATGAACAGGATCGGCCATCAAACTTTTAAATCCATCAAGGAAAAGATAATCCGCAATACCGACTGCTCCCGGAACAGGCAAACTGTTGCTGCCTATAAGCACATAGCCCTGCATAATTATAATGTCAAAAAAAGAGCTAACAGTCTGACCCGAAGCACGGTACACGCAGTATGTTACGCAGATTATTGAAACTCTCTGCAATACATTAAAAATAAACGAAACCATTATAATAATAGGTGTATCCTTGAGGATTTGAGCACAACGGCGGTAATCTTCTATCATTTTATCAAGGTCAGAAAGCTTTTTTTCACGATTTTTTACCAAATGAATTTTTGCCAATATATTAACAAAGAATACTCCAATTTTTTTGATTATATTCGGGAAAAAAATCACACACGCAAACAGCAACGCAAAACCTAGCTGAAACACTATGCCGAGTATAATAAGAAACCTTGACCATTTATCAAATTCAAAAAAATACTCCGGACGCATCGCAAAACACATCCCGGCAATTACTACAATAGAGAGTGTGTACTGCATAATATTGAGCACGAGGGTAATTGTCGTGACAGACATGGGGATTTTATCCTTGACCATATAATACGCCGAAGCCGGTTGTCCGCCTGTTGCCGAAGGTGTAAGTGCTGAAAAATAAATATCAGCAGCCGAATATACATAACTATTGTAAAAGCCACACTTATAACCGAGTTTTCCCACAATATACCGAATACTCAGTCCTTCAAATAGTATGAATAGAAAAACACAGCCAATTCCGGCAATTAACCACGGAATATCCATGCCCATTGCGTACTTAATAAATCCTGCCAGTGTAAGGTCATCGTTGCGGCTGACTATTACATACATTGTTATTGCAATTAAAGCGATAAAAACTACAATGTAAATGATCTGTTTTTTTAAGCTTACAGAACTATTCTGTGATTTTTCCTTACCCATAATTACCCCTTCCCATTATTAAATTTATTATAACATCATATGTCAAAAAAAACAATTGTTAATTTGTACTAATCTACAAATTATAACATTATTGTAGTATTTCAATTTCTAAAAATTTGTGTTAGAATAGGTATATGGATGCAAAAAGAATTTTAGGTAACAAAATTATTGCAATCGTATTAGCGACACTATGCGTTACGCTTTGGGGAACGGCTTTTCCTGTTATAAAAAAATGTTATGGCGTGTTTGAAATTGCCTCAAATGACTATGCCGGCAAAGTATTTTTTGCCGGAGTACGCTTTTTAACGGCAGGTGTGATGGTTCTTATTGTAGGAATAATAATTGAAAAATCATTTATTATTCCGGGCAAAAGGGATATTTTACCTATTTCGGTGATGGGAGGTTTTCAGATTTTCTTGCAATATCTGTTCTCTTACATAGGGCTTTCAAACACCACAGGCACAAAAACATCGGTTATAACAGCACTAAGTTCTTTTTTAGGTGTTATTGCTTCACCGTTATTTTTTAAGAACGATAAAATTACGATACGAAAGTTTGCAGGTTGTCTTATCGGTTTTGCGGGAATTATCGCAATAAACCTTGAAGGACTTTTTGACGGCAATTTAAGCTTTTGGGGCGAGGGCTTTGTTGCACTTTCGGCCGCTGCCGGCACAACAGGAAATATGTACGGAAAGCACATAAGCAAAGGACGAAACTCTACAATGATTTCGGCTTATCATTTGCTTTTTGGAGGTTTTACACTTTTGATAACAGGAGCAGCATTTGGCGGTTCAATACATTTTAACAGTGCGGTTAAAATACTGCTGATAATTTATCTCGGATTTATATCAGCTGTTTCCTTCACGGTATGGACCGCTTTACTTAAATACAACCCTGTTTCAAGGATATTGATTTTTAATCTACTAATTCCTATTTTCGGTACGATTTGGAGCGGAATTTTGCTCAATGAACAAATATTCAGTTTTGCCAACTTTGTTTCGGTATTACTGATTTCGTCAGGAATAATTATGGTAAACTACCACGGAAAGGAAGATAAAAATGCAAATTAAGGGTGCTGTTTTTGATATGGACGGTGTACTGCTCAACTCAGAGGTGCTTTATCAAAGGTTTTGGATCGAAGCACTTAGATACTATGGCTACAACGCAACAAAAGAGCATATTCTGGCAATGCGTTCTCTGACAGGCAAAAATGCCGAACGCAAGCTAAAAAGTTTTTTTGGAGAAAAGCTAAACTATGAAACAGTCAAAAATAAACGTGCAGAACTTATGGAAAGCTACATAGATAAGCATGGTGTAGAGATGAAAAAAGGTGCCGATAAAATTTTACCGATTTTGAAAAACAAAGGCATAAAACTTGCACTTGCTACTTCTTCTCCGCTTGAACGCGCGAAGAAGCATCTCTCGCTTGCAGGAATCTTTAAATATTTTGACGAATACATATGCGGTTCTATGGTTGAAAACTCAAAACCTGCACCTGACATCTATCTGTTGGCAACAAAAAAGCTTGGTCTTTCCCCTGATGAATGTATTGCCGTTGAGGACTCTCCAAACGGGGTAATATCAGCAGTAAATGCAGGTTGCAAAACAATTATGGTTCCTGACCTTACCCCCTGCCCTGAAGAATTGAAAGACAAAGTTTTTGCTGTTGCTAACACTCTTCTTGACATTGAGTACATTATTAATAGTATGCGAATTGCTAAATAAAATAATATTGCACAAAAATACACTTGATAACCCACAAAAAATACTATATAATAAGTTCCATAATTTCGTACAAAACAATATTTGAAATTTAAAGGAGTATAGATATGCAGAAGAAAAAACACAAGGGCTTAAAATACTTTTTATAATTATTATATGTATCATCCTTTTAATCGCAGGTTACATTATCTATGCTATAACAGGACCCGAAAACAAAACAAGTTCAACTATTTCTCTCGGCAACAGCGATACAAAAACACTCGTTGTATATATTACAAAACCCGATATATGTGAACCAACAGAATACACTGATGTGGACTCTCACGCAAGTATTGTTTTTGAGAATGACGAATACCTTGGTTCAGTTAAAAATATTGCAACAATCATTCAATCAGAAACAGGTGCGGATATCTATGAGATAAAAACTGCAAAATACTATCGTCAAAGCTATGTTGGCACTGTTGAAGAGCCTTTGTGGAGAAAACTTTCAGCTCAAGACCTGATGTTGTTGATTTGCCTGAAAACCTTGATAAATACGACACCATCTACCTCTGCTATCCTGTTTGGTGGTTTGATGTACCGATGGCTGTAAACACTTTTTTGGAAAATTATGATTTTGACGGAAAAACTATAATTCCTGTCAGTTCAGCAATTGACAACGACATTACCACTACTCTTGATTCAGTCAAAAATAATGCGAAAAATGCCAAGGTAACCGACGGCTTCACTGCCAATAATGCTACAAAAGCCGACATTGTTAGTTGGCTTAAAAAATAAAGACTTATTTGAGGATAAGTTAATGAAACCGATAACCGTTGTAAAAATTTTGCTTGACACGCTTATGACCTTTATTCTTCTATTGCTTATGGCATACAACCTTGTGGGAGAATTTGCTCATATTCTGCTGGGAATACTGATTTTTTTCTTGTTCATTTCACATATTGCACTCAATATACATTGGAGTAAATCGCTATTTAACGGCAAGTATTCTGCTCCTAGGATTTTGCAGACAATTGCTGTTTTCGCCGTATTTTTTGCTATGCTATGCTCTGTAATAAGCGGTCTGATTCTTTCTCATATTATTCCTATTAGAAATGGACTGATTATATCAAAAAATCTGCATTTAATCGGAGCATATTGGGGATTTGTTCTGATTTCATTCCACTTGGGAACAAATTGGCATATTATCATCGGAGTTTTTTGCAAAATTTTTAAAAAGATAAAAAACAAATTTACAAATTTGATAACTACAATAATCGGGTCTGCTATTGCTGGATACGGAATTTATGCCTTTATTATTAGAAAATTTGCAAATTATATGTTTCTCAAAACGACTTTCGTTTTCTTTGATAAAAAAGAATCTCTGTGGCTATTTATACTTGATTATCTGGCAATTATGGGATTGTTCGTCTGGATTGGATATTATGTTATAAAATTGTTACGCATTCACCAAAGAAAATAAGGACAATACCCTTTTTTTATTTTTAAAAATTATTGCAATTTTTGACAATATACATTACAATAATCATAGGTGATAAAAATGGAAAATAAAAAATGGGTATCAGCGTGGGGCAATGCAACATCAATACTATCAAGAGAAGTTGAAAACTACACAAAAGACATAACTCTGCGTTATCCGATAAAAACGATTTTTTCAGGCGAAAAGTTAAGGTTCACTTTCTCTAACTACTGCGGTAACGAACCGATAACAATTACCTCGGCAACCGTTTCTGCTTCTGACAGCAAAGGTGTGCTAAACGGCAAAATAGCCGAAATAACCTTTGACGGCAGCAAAAATGTAACTATCAGCGAAGGAACAGAAATAAAAAGCGATGAAATTCTGTTTACAACTAAAGCACTTGAATATATATCCATAAGCATTTACCTTGGTGATTTCACTGAAACTCGCTCAACAGTGCTGGTTAAAGGTCCTCTCTCCGGAGGTTACTACGCACTGGGCGACCAGACACACAGTGAGATTTTGCCTGTTGAAAAAACAAAAAGTACAAATTGGTATTATTTTCTTAATAATATCGAGGTTTTGACCGACAACGACAACCGCTCATTAATATGCTATGGTGACTCAATTACAGCTATGTCGTGGCCGGATCATCTTCAACTTCGCTGTATTGAAAACAACTTTAATAAAACAGCTATTGTAAGAAGAGCTGTATGTGGAACTCGTGTACTTCGTCAGTATGATTGTATGCAGTACGAAAGCTACGGACTAAAGGGCAGTAACCGTTTTGAACGGGAAATTTCTTCGATTTCCGGTGCAGATTCAGTTATTATTCAGCACGGAATTAATGATATTATCCACCCTGTTGGAAAAGAAAGCAACATTTTTCGCCCATGGGATGATTTACCTACAGCAGAAGAACTTATAGACGGACTCAAATACTACACAGAAATTGCTCACAAACTCGGGCTAAAGGTCTACGGCGGAACACTTACTCCGATTGAAGGTTGGAGAACATATGCTGATTTTCGTGAAGAATTAAAAAATTGTGTAAACGACTGGATAAGGACAACATCTGATTTTGACGGATGTATTGACTTTGACCTTGCTGTTCGGGACGATAAAATACCATCTCGATTTAAAGACGGATTCGACAGCGGCGACCACCTTCATCCTTCTGAACCCGCCTACAGTGCAATGGCAAATATTGTTCCGAATGAACTTTTAAAATAATCAAACAAAAGGCAGAGGAAAATGACGTGACCCCCAAAAGTTAGACCAAAAATCTAATTTTCGGAGGTCGGTATTTTTATGGCAAAATACAGTTATGAATTCAAGAAAAAAGTGGTGACAGAGTATCTAAACGGCGAGGGAGGCTACGAATATCTTTCAACA
>JAFTGC010000011.1 GCA_017458105.1 Ruminococcus sp.
AAATACGAGCACATGATTTGACCGCCGTTTTTCCAACCTAGGGGGTACCCCCTAGGTTGGAAAAACATTGACTCATAAACTTTTTTAAAAATCTTACACACTTTTCTTGACAAAGCCATTTTTTATAACTGCATAAAATATAGGACAGGTCCACAGTGACCTGTCCTTTCATTTTTAATTATTCCTGAGTAAATTCTTCGGTGGTTTCTTCAATTTGCGGAGCTTCTTTATCAGCATCATGAGGAGCACTGGCTACTGTCACAACCTTGTTACCTTCAGCAATCTTCATAAGGATAACCCCTTTACTTGTTCTGCTGCAAATTTTAACATCTGATGTTTGAATTCTTATGACAACACCGTTGTCAGAAATCATAATTAAATCATCATCAAGATTAACCGCCTGAACAGTAGACACATTGCCATATTTTTGGGTATGGTAGTTTTTAATACCCTTACCGCCACGAGATTGAATTCTGTACTCGTCTGCTTTAGATATTCTTCCGTAACCTGTTTCAGAAACAGTCAAAATCATATCATCGGTATTGGCAACACTCATTCCGACAATTTCGTCACCTTCGTTAAGGTTCATAACCTTAACACCACGGGCAAGTCTGCCCATTGCACGAACATCGTTTTCGTTAAATCTTATAGCCATACCTTTCTTTGTGGCAACAATTATATTATCATTACCGCTTGTCATTCTCACCCAAACAAGCTCGTCACCCTCATTGAGTTCAAGTGCAATAAGTCCGCCCTTTCGAGAGGTATTGTAAGCCGAAAGCTGAATTCTTTTGATTATTCCGTGCCTTGTTACCATAACAAGGTATTTATCATCCTCAAGGTTGTCAACCTTAATCATAGACGAAACTTTTTCATTCTGTTCAATAGGAATAATGTTTGCAATATTCATACCCTTGCTTTGGCGAGAACCCTCAGGGATTGAATAACACTTAATACGATAAACTCTACCTTTATCGGTAAAGAACAGCACCGTACTGTGTGAATTAATTACGAACATTTCCTTTGCAACATCTTCTTCACGGCGAGACATACCTGTAACGCCACGGCCGCCGCGGTTTTGAATTTTATAGGTGTCTGCCGCAATTCTTTTGATATAACCAAACTGTGTGAGCGTCAACACACACTCTTCATTAGGAATTAAATCCTCAATATCAACCTCACCCGAAACAGTACAAATTTCTGTACGCCTTGGGTCAGTGTACTTATTGCGGATTGCGATTGCTTCGTCTTTTACGATTGCAAGCTGTTTTACCTTATCTGCAATTATGGAAGTCAATTCGTCAATTTTAAGGTGCAGTTCATTAAGTTCATTTTCAATCTTTTCTCTTTCAAGATTAGAGAGCTGACCCAGACGCATCTGAACAATTGCCTGTGCCTGTACATCATCAAGCCCAAAACGCTCACAAAGTCTTTGCTTTGCAGTGGAAATATCCCGGCTTTCTCTTATAGTTTTGATAACCTCGTCTATATTATCCTGAGCAATTTTAAGACCTTCAAGGATATGACACCTTTCTTTTGCCTTTTTTAAATCATACTCGGTTCTTCTTATGACGATTTCAACCTGAAAATCAATGTAGTGGCTGAGCATTTCTTTCAGAGTAAGTATTTTTGGCTCGCCATTTACAATTGCAAGGTTGATAGCACCGAAAGTAATCTGAAGCTGAGTATTCTTGAAAAGCTGATTGAGTACAACCTGTGGGGGTGCCTCTTTTTTAATGTCAATTTCAATATGCATACCGTTGCGGTCAGAGTGGTCCTCAATATTTGAGATACCTTCAAGTCTTTTATCCCTGACCATATCGGCTATAGTTTCAATTAACCTTGCCTTATTAACCTGATAAGGCAGTTCCGAAACAATAATTTTAAATCTGCCGTTTTTACGCTCCTCAATCTCTGTTTTTGCACGAAGTATAATCTTACCCCTGCCGGTTGCATAGGCAGCACGGATTCCGCTTCTGCCCATAACAATTCCGCCGGTAGGGAAGTCAGGTCCCGGCATACATTCCATTAACTCGGCAATTTCGGCATCAGGATTATCTATCAGCACGCACATTGCGTCAACAACCTCACCAAGGTTGTGAGGCGGAATATTTGTAGCCATACCAACTGCAATACCCGACGAACCGTTTACAAGTAAATTCGGAAATCTTGACGGAAGAACCTTTGGCTCTTCAAGTCTGTCATCATAGTTTGGCTGGAAGTCAACGGTTTCTTTTTCAATATCTGTGAGCATTTCTGTTGAAATCTTGCTCATTCTTGCTTCGGTATAACGGTAAGCAGCAGGCGGATCGCCATCTACAGAACCGAAGTTTCCGTGGCCGTCAACAAGCATATATCTCATTGAAAAGGTCTGTGCAAGACGCACAAGTGCATCATAAACAGAGGCGTCACCGTGTGGGTGATATGAACCCAGCACTGCACCGACAGTATCGGCACATTTGTGGTAAGGCTTGTTTGGCTCAAGACCTTTTTCGTGCATAGTATAGAGGATTCTTCTGTGAACGGGTTTAAGACCGTCACGAACATCAGGCAAAGCACGGGATACAATAACTGACATTGAGTAGTCAAGGAAGGACTTTCGCATTTCCTTATCAATATCGACAATTACGGTTTTTGCCTCGGGCATAGTAACATCTTTATTTTCATCAGCCATTTTTATCCCTCCTTATACATCAAGATTTTGAACAAATCTTGCGTTTGTTTCTATAAATTCACGGCGTGGCTCGACCTTTTCGCCCATAAGCATTGAGAATGTTTCGTCCGCAAGCTCAGCATCTTTGAGCTCAACCTTTAACATTGTCCTTGTTTCAGGATTCATTGTTGTTTCCCAAAGCTGCTCAGGGTCCATCTCACCTAAACCTTTGTATCGCTGGATTTCTGTTTTGCCCTCCATTTGAGCAAGGATTGAATCCCTCTCAACATCGGAGAAAGCGTAATAATGTTTTTTACTCTTGGTAATTCTAAAGAGCGGCGGCTGTGCGATATAAACATGACCCTCTTCAATCAGCGGTTTCATAAAGCGGAAGAAGAAAGTAAGAAGAAGTGTTCTGATATGCGAACCGTCAACATCGGCATCAGCCATAATAATAACTTTATCGTAGCGAAGTTTTGATATATCAAACTCGTCCTTAATACCCGTACCGAGTGCAAGAATAACTGGTGTGAGCTTATCGTTGCCGTACACCTTATCTTCACGCACTTTTTCAACATTCAGCATTTTACCCCAAAGAGGAAGTATAGCCTGGATTCTTCTATCTCTGCCTTCTTTTGCAGAACCGCCTGCCGAATCTCCCTCGACAATATAAATTTCAGTTTCAGAAGGGTCTTTGCTCTGGCAATCAGCCAATTTACCCGGAAGTCTTGCACCGTCAAGTGCGGATTTTCTGCGGACGCTTTCCCTTGCCTTCTGAGCTGCAATTCTTGCAGTGAAGGACATCATTGCTTTGTCAAAAATTATTTTGGCGACAGACGGATTTTCTTCGAGAAATTCTGATAATTTATCCTTAATCAGTCTGTAAACCATCTTTCGCATCTCGGTATTGCCGAGCTTTGACTTAGTCTGCCCCTCAAACTCAGCCTCAGTGAGTTTGACAGAAATTATTGCAAACAGACCTTCTTCATAGTCGCTGTATTTTAAGTCCTCGTCTTTTTCTTTTAGCTTGCCGAATTTTCTGCCGTAGGAATTCAGCACTTTTGTTAATGCACGCCTGAAACCTTCTTCATGCGTACCGCCGTCAATTGTATGTATATTATTTGCAAAAGAGCGTATATCACTTGTGATTGCGTCTGTGTACTGGAGTGCAATCTCAACCGACATTGTATTATCCTCATTTTCGGTTGCAAAGTAGATGACTTCTTCGTGGAGAGGATTAATTTCCTTTGTTTTACTTTTTTTCTCGCGGATAAAGTTTACAAAAGAACGCACACCGCCCTCGTAGCAATACTCATTTACAATGATGTTTTCAGGGTCACGCTCGTCTTTTAATTCTATTCTTACTCCTGCATTAAGGAAAGCTTGCTCACGCAGACGCTTTTCCAAAATCTCATACTTGTAAACGGTTGTGTCTGTAAACATAAGAGGGTCAGGTTTAAATATAACAACTGTACCCTTTTCTTCAGTCTGACCGATAACCTCAAGGTCATTCATTATTTTTCCACGCTCATAACGCTGGAAGTAGATGTTCTTGCCGTCATAAACTTTTACTTCAAGATACTCGGAAAGTGCGTTTACTACAGAGGCACCAACGCCGTGCAGTCCGCCCGAAACCTTGTATCCGCCGCCGCCGAATTTACCGCCTGCGTGCAGAACAGTGAAAACGACAGTAACCGCAGGAAGCCCCATCTTTGAGTTAATACCCACAGGTATGCCACGACCGTTATCCTTGACCTTGATGATATTGCCGGGCAAAATTGAAACCTCAATTTTTGTACAATATCCGGCAAGTGCCTCGTCTATGGAGTTATCGACAATCTCATAAACAAGGTGATGCAAGCCCTGCTCACCTGTTGAACCGATGTACATACCCGGTCTTTTTCGTACGGCTTCAAGTCCTTCAAGCACCTGAATTTCATCGGCACCGTATTCTTTTTCTACTTTAGTCATATCGTTTACATTATCCAACACAATTCCTCCGTAAAACAAAAACCTGAGTTTTTGCCTATCTTACTTTTTATACCTGACAAAAAACGGCTGAACAAAAAGTGCAATCAGTATCAGCAAAACAGTGATAACCAAAAGAGGTATCAAACTTTTTACTCCAACAACCGAAAGCATAAATATATTTAAAACAATCGCCAGCACAAAAGTTATTGACATAAGCAAAACAAACCCGCCTGTTTTTTTAACAGTGAATGTTTTTTTGCAGTTATGGCATTGTACTTTGCTGTTGTTCTTTTGCGATTTTATCTCTTTATAATCATAAATTGCTTTGCAATGCGGGCAAACGGGTTTTTTTAACATAATTAATTTCCGTCAAACAGATTATCAAGGAAGTTATCCTTTTGTTTACTGTTTTCCTTATCAAAATTAAAATCTTTGTTTTTAAGCGTAAAGGCAGCGGTTTTTTCTCTTAAAAGGCTGGTCGAGATTGTATCAGTTTCAACCTTTTTAAACTCGCCGTTTTCACTGAAAGCCCGTGTTGTTCCCGATTCATCTTCAGTGATTATCTTACGCTTGGCTTTTATTTGATTGTAGACATCTTTATCTATATTTGCTCCGTTACCATAGTCACTGTCATTTATCGGGGCAATAATTTCGGGTTTTGTTGAGTATTTTTGCTGTCTGTTGACAAACTCACGGTACTTTTTGAGCGGACGAAGGTGAACAAAAAACGGAACAAACATATAGAAAATTACAAACGGGATGAAAATTGTCAGGAAAATAAACGGTTTAGTTTCCGCAAAATAAACTATATCCACAATCATTATGATTATGGCAACAAGCATAGTAAGCGTAAAAGCAAGCCACATTTTCTTTTTTATGCTGACATTGCTCTTTTTCTTACATCGGCTACACTCGTATTCACCCTTGCTTTTATACAGAAATGCTGTATGATAAGAAAGTCGTCTTCCGCAGTACGGGCACTTTGCAAGCTTCATACATATCCACCTTTCAATTGTTTATCTTCAATTCTCTTAATCAGGGTTGCACTGCTTATCTGGCTTATGTAAACCCTGGTTTCTCCGTTTTCGGTACAAACAACAAAACTTTTGGGAAGTTCCATAGAAACATTCACAACCCTTTTGTTTTTTGTTGCGTTCCCAAGGTAATTTTTTGTCCATTTTGAGGTTGAGGTGTTGTCAAGGTCAAAAATCCCAATAATACTTTCCTTACGGACAACTGTATTTTCACCCAAATGAAGGTACATCTTTTTCTTGAACCCTTCCGCTTTTTACTTCAAACAATTTGCCGTTTAAGTTACGGCTGTCTATATTTTCGCAGCAGGTTATAAAAACCTGATAATCTGTAATTTTATTCAGCAAATACTCCTGCCTTTTATTATCGAGCTCCGAAAGAACATCGTCAAACAGCAGTACCGGCTTTTCTTCACGGATAGATGTCAGTGCCTCTGCCTCAGCAAGTTTAAGTGACAGCACAGCACTCCTCTGCTGACCCTGACTGCCAAAGCTTTTCGCTTTCATACCGTTTATAAGAATATTTATATCATCCCTGTGAGGTCCCACGGTTGTATAACCCAAGTAAAGGTCGTCCCTTTGCTTTTCTTGTAAACGGCTTATAAATTTTTCCTGAATATCGGCTGTGTTTTCCACATCATAATCACTTATTGTGGAAACATATTCAATATCAAGTTTTTCTTTGTTATTTGAAATTCCGCTGTGGAAGCCAATGGCAAGGTTTTGAAGTTTTTCAACATACTTAACCCTTTGCTGAACAAGGTAAGCACCGAGAAAACTCAGATGTTCGTCCCAAACTGACAGAGTATCGGCAAGGCTTGTGTTACGGTTTATATCTTTAAGCAAGGCATTACGCTGATTTAGAACCTTATTGTACTTTGCAAAGTACATAGCGTACCTGAGCCGTTGCTGACATAGTGCTCCGTCAAGAAATTTACGCCTTAAACCCGGCCCCGCCTTTACAAGCGACAGATGTTCAGGGGAGAAGACGACGCAGGAAAATTTCTCGATAAGTTCGGCACCGCTCTTCTTTTTTACTCCGTTTATAAAAACTTCCTTGTTTCTGCCCTTGTATCGAATCTCTGCATTTTGGGTGCGGTCTGTGCTTTCAAATTCCAATCTGATTTTTGAAAATTTTTCGCCGAATTTTATGAACTCCCGTTCATTAGCACCTCTGAACGAGTGACCTCCGCAGAAAAGCCACATACACTCAAGCAGATTTGTTTTGCCCTGGGCATTTTCTCCGTAGATTACATTGGTACTTTCAGACGGAAAAATTTTGTTTTTATCAAGATTTCTGAAATTTTCAAATTCCAAGGAATTTATCTTCAACGCTGTTTTACCTCAAACTCTTCTTCATCAAAGGTCACAACATCTCCGTCACGGAGTTTTTTTCCTCTCATTGTGCAAACTTCACCGTTTACAAGCACATCACCATACTGTATAGCAAGTTTTGCTTGTCCGCCGGTTTCGACAGCACCGCAAAATTTCAGCAGATCCTGAAGTTTTATAAATTCTGTGTCAATGTAAATTATTTCTCTGTTTATCATGATATTCTCATAGGTACAACCAAAAAGAGGAAATCATCGCTCTTGTTTGGTTTTACAATCATTGGTGAAATAGGTCCGTTGAGTGTTAGGCGAATTTCATCAGTTTCACAGTTTCTGAGTGCGTCAAGTAAATAACGGTTATTAAAACCTATTTCAACTTCATCACCCGAAATTGTTGTACTTATTGCATCGTTAGCTTTTCCGACTGTAGTTTTACAGGTAAGGTTTATAATGTCATTACCAAAAGTGCAAACTACAGGCGAAGGAATTTTTTCGCTTGCAAGCAGGCTCATTCTCTCAACAGCCAGTGTAATTTCTCTTGTGTTTATAGCAACCTCTGTCTGTGCAGACGACGGGATTGTTGCATTGTAGTCTAAAAAGTCGCCCTCAAGCAACCTTGAAATAACATAGTAAGAATCAACCTTGAACATAACATGACGCTGACCGACTATGATTTCAACATCTGTTTCATCATTTGTTACTAATTTCAGAATTTCATTCTGAGTTTTCTTAGGAATTACAAACTGATTATTCGACTCGCTGTCTATATTTTCTTTTCTGATAGCCATTCGATAGCCGTCAATTGCTACAATATTGAAGATTCCGTCTTTAATTTCAAACAATGAACCCGTGTAAATAGGCTTTGATTTGTTTTCGGAAGTTGCATAGATTGTCTTTTTAATCATATCTCTTAAAATCGAACCTTTGACGGTGATTTTGTCGGTTTCTTCAATTTTAGGCAAATCGGGGTATTCTTCCGTTGATAGTCCAACAATCTGATAGGCAGCTTTTCCGCTGGTTATATATGTAACATTTCTATCATCTGTTTCAATTGTGACAATTTCTTCAGGCAATCTTCTGACAATATCGCTGAAAAGCTTTGCAGAAACAACAATTTCTCCCGGCTCATTTATTGAAGCCTCAATATTTGTGGTAATACCAAGCTCAAGGTCATAACCGGTAAGGTTAATTGAACTGCTTTCGGCTTTTATGAGTATGCCTTCAAGTGACGGTATTGAGGCTTTTACGGCAACACCTCGTTGAACATTATTAACTGCGTCACTTAAATCTGTTCTTGAACAGTTGAACTTCATAAAATGTTCCTTTCCATTTTTTATCTGTTTGTCATTAGTTTGAAATTCTCCTTAACTGCTCCTTGAGCGGGAGATTCAAATAATGAAATGAATTGATATGAATTTATATAGTAGTATTAATAGGGGATGTTGAAATAGGGAAAAAGTCCGTAAATTCCCATAACTGTCGGGATTTTTACTCAACAGGAAAAATGTTGAAAAAAATCCTTAATGTGGAAAATCCCTCGTATTTTTCATTTTTTTAACATTCTGTTGAAGCTTGTGTTGTGAATGTGTGTGAATATGTTGAAATGTTTTATCCTTATTTTAACTATCTGTCCCTGATATTTTTGATAATATCTTCAACTGATTCTTTTAGTTTGGAGTCACTTTCCATCTTTTCTGTTATTTGCTGAACATTATAAACAATAGTACTGTAGTGCCTGTTGCCAAACTCTTTACCGATGTCAACCATAGAAAGGTTAGTGAGGTTCCTTACTATATATATTGCAATATGCCTTGCACGGTTGATGTTTGCACGGCGGTTTTTTGTACTTCTGAGTTCTTCCGGCGAAAATCCGTAGGTTCTTCCAACTTCTTCAATAATTTTCTCTACAGTCAACTCAGGCGGAGTGTCGTTGTTAAGTATATCGCTTATGCCTTCTTTGACAACCGCAAGCGACGGTTCTTCTCCTGAAAGCAACACCTTTGCCTTGAGCTTTTTGACAACGCCCTCAAGCTGACGAATGTTGCTTTTTAGGTTTTTGGCTATGTATTCACAAACATCATCATTCAGATTTATGCCTAAGATTTCGGACTTTCTTTTTATAATGGCAATTCGAGTTTCAATATCAGGCGGCTGAATGTCAGCAAGCAAGCCTGACTCAAATCTTGAACGCAGCCTGTCCTCCAAAGTACGGATTTCTCTCGGCGGCCGGTCAGAAGTCAGCACAATTTGCTTGTTAGCCTCATAAAGTGCGTTGAAAGTGTGGAAGAATTCTTCCTGAGTTCTTTCTTTGCCTCCGATAAATTGTACGTCGTCCATAAGAAGAACATCTGCATTGCGGTATTTGTTGCGAACCTCGGTTGTAGTGTTTTTTCTGATAGACTCAACCAGTTCGTTTGTAAAGTCGTCGCCTTTAACATAAACAATATTTGTTTTAGGATTGTTCTTTTTAACCTCGTTGCTTATTGCATAAAGCAAGTGTGTTTTGCCAAGCCCGCTGTTTCCGTACAGAAAAAGCGGATTGTATGCACCTGCCGGATTTTGAGCAACAGCAATAGAAGCGGCGTGTGCAAATTTATTTGATGACCCTACAATGAAGGTGTCAAATGTAAATTCGTAGCCTGTTTCAGCAGTGTCCTTTTGTTCTTTTTCCTGAATATTGTTGACTTCTTCGGGAACTTTGAAGATAATATCAAAGTGTTGACCGAAAACAGCGTTGAAAGCTTCGTTCAGATGAGGGATATAACACTTCATAAGCGTGCGTTTATGAAAATCATTGGGAACAAGCAGAACGGTCTGATTTTTTTCAAAGTTCAAATCAATCGGCTCAATGCGTTTTATCCATGTGTCATAAGCAACCTTTGACATATTCTCTTTGCAGTAGTCTGTGATAATTACCCAGGCTTCATTAAAAGAATCCATCGTTTCACTTCCTTGCGAGGCTGAACTCCTCTTTTTCTAAACAAAAATTAAAAAGGGCATATTTCCACCCATACATATATTCCATTATAGCAAAAAAAAAATAATATTGCAATACAATTTTTCATTAATAATGCAGATATATAAAATTTTAATTGTGTTTAAAAATGATGTTACCACAATATATAGTGTGAAGTAAATTTGTTTTAAAAATTTTAATGATTAAAAAGCAAAAAAATGAAATTTTTTTATTGACGGCTTTTGCAAAATAATATATAATGCTATATTGCAAGGTTATAGAAGTATTGCAAAAAGCATTACTTCTCACATAAGGTAAATCCGAAAGGAGGGTTTTTCATGCTGAGAACATATCAGCCTAAAAAGCTTCACAGAAAAAAGGAGCACGGCTTCAGAAAGAGAATGGCAACTAAAAACGGCCGTAAAGTTTTAGCAAGAAGAAGAGCTAAGGGCAGAAAACAGTTGACTTACTGATACCGATTGTTTTTGATGTTTTGTGTCGGTAAAATTCCGCCTCAACATTTGATTAAATCGGCATTAAGAAAATGAAGGGGCTGTATTGTTACGGTGGGTTATCTGCCGCTTATTTTGGACAGCCTCTTTCTTTTTAAGGCAATATCAAAAAGGTGTTGTCTTTAGTACAAGGGTGATTGTAGTGGGAAAAAGTTTTACTTTAAAAGAAAACAGGGATTTTCTCAGGCTTTATCGCAGGGGTAAGTGCCTTGTAGCTCCGTCGATAGTCACCTATGTATTAAAAAATAAGTGTGGCAAAACAAGGTACGGGATAACTACCAGTAAAAAAATAGGTAAGGCTGTACAGAGGAACAGAGCAAGGCGAGTGATACGTGCCGCTTGGTTTGATTTGTACAGCAGCATTGTCCCGGGTTATGATGTTGTATTTGTCGCAAGGGGTAAAACCCCTTATGTAAAAAGTGATGTTTTGAAAAGAGAAATTGAAAGTCACCTGAAAAAGGCCGGTATTTTCAGTATAAAATAACAGCATGCCGATCAGGCAGGCTTTGTTAATAGTACTAGTACTGATATTAAATAGAACGAATGTTTTATTATAAATAGACGGACTTTTATTTAAAATCAGTATAAGGGTTAATTAAATTGAAAAAAATTTTGATTGCAGTAATAAAGTTTTATCAAAAAAATATTTCTCCGCTCACTAAGCCAAAGTGTAAGTATTACCCGACCTGTTCATGCTATGGACTTGAAGCAATACAGGTTCACGGTGCGGCTAAGGGAAGTTTTTTGACGGTTTGGAGAATACTGCGATGCAATCCTTTTTCTCGGGGAGGTTATGACCCTGTGCCGGAAAAGAAAGAGAAACTCAAGAGGAGATAACCCTTTATGATGACATTTTTTAACTTCTTCGGAAGTATCTTCGGTTATGTGCTTTGGCCGATATTCTACTTTGTTCAGAATTACGGCATTGCAATCATTATCTTTGCATTTATAGCAAAGATCGTGCTTTTTCCTTTCTCAATAAAACAGCAAAAGTCAATGGCAAGCAATGCCAGACTGCAAAAAAAGCAGCAGGAGATTCGTGAAAAGTACAAAAACAACAGACAGAAAGCTAATGAGGAGATTCAAAAGCTGTACCAAACAGAGGGGATAAACCCTTCTTCCGGCTGTCTTAACAGCATTGTTCCAATGCTTGTTATGTTGGGCATTTTCTACAGTATTTCGTCCCCTCTTACAAATACTCTGCACCTTAATGCAGATCTTATCAATAACGCAGTTACATATTCTCAGCATATACCGGGTGCTGCTCCCGGAGGCTCTGTTTCTACATATTATCAGCAGATTCAGATACTCGATAATATCGGAGTAATTTCTAAATCCGACTTTTTTAGGGAATGTTTTACAAGCAGTCAATTGGATTCAATCAACTTTCTTGCAAGCGGATTTGAACTTATCCCGGGCAGCGGAATAAGTATGCTTGAAATTCCAAACACTTACGGATTTTTCGGTTCATGGTATACACTCATTCCGGTTTTGTGTTTCCTTTCTTCTGTAGTTACGCAGATTATCACAATGAGAGTAAACGGAACACAGATGCAGGGCTGTATGATGGTTATGATGTTTGCAATGCCGCTTTTCTCGGCTTACATTGCATACTCGGTTCCTGCGGCTGTTGGTTTTTATTGGATTTGTTCCACATTGTTAAGCCTTGTTCAGTCACTTATAATGCACAAGTTCTATAACCCGGTATCTATGGTTGCAAACCAGGAAGCAAGGCATATTGCTCTTATGGAGCAGAACGAAAGTAATGTTAAAAAGGCTCAGTAATTTTAAATGAGCTTGGAATATAGAAGGTGAAAATGTGATTAAAGAAGCGATAGGTTCAGGCGAAACTATTGAAATCGCACTTCAGAATGCTTACAACGAGCTTGGCATTGAGTCATCAGAAGCCAGCGATTTTACAGTTATTCAACAGCCTGAAAAGAAAAAACTCGGTTTATTCGGCGGTAAAGAAGCTAAGGTTAAAGTAACCTTTGAGATTCAGGAGAAGAAAAAGGAATCTCCTGCAAAGGTTGCCTCAGATTATCTAAGAAATATACTTGATGCTTTGGGTCTTGAAGATCTTAAAATGACAGTTAAAGAGGACGAAGAAAGTGCTGAGATTAATCTCGAAGGTGATGACAGCGGTTTTGTAATCGGCAGAAGAGGCGATACTCTCAATGCTTTGCAGTACCTTACAGGACTTGTTGCCAACCATGTTGATAACAACTATTATAAAATTTCAATCAACATTGGTAACTACAGAGAAAAAAGAGAAAAAACTCTTGAAATTCTCGGCAGAAAGCTTGCCTTTAAGGCAGCTAAGACAGGCTACAAAACTTCTTTGGAACCTATGAATCCTTATGAAAGAAGGATAATTCATACAGCAGTTCAAAAGGTGAACGGTGCCATCTCTTGGAGTGAGGGCGAGAATATTAACCGTCATGTTGTTATCGGTCCTGATCCTGAATCCAGAAGAAGAAATTACAAGAACAATTATAACAAAAACAGCAGATACAATAATAACAGAGGCAGACGCGGTGGTTATAGCAGAAGTGGTGAAAGCACAGCAAAAAGTACACCAACCAGAGAGCCAATCAACGAAGGTAGCCTTTACGGAAAATTATAATTAACTGCAAAGTCGGTTTTTAACGGAGGCGAAATTCGCCTCCGTTTTTATAATATTAATAAATTGACAACAAGGTTGTGATTATATGAGTACAATCGCAGCAATTTCCACTGCTCAGGGTGAGGGCGGAATTGGTGTTATCAGAATAAGCGGAGAAAATTCAGCTGAAATTGCAGACAAAATTTTTAAATCCGTTAGCGGAAAAAAGCTCTCGGAAATCGAGGGTTACAGGGCTTTGTTCGGCAACATATATAAGGAAGGCGAAGTTATTGACGAAGCTGTAGCACTTAACTTTAAAGCACCGCACAGCTTTACCGGTGAAAATGTTGTTGAGTTATCTTGCCACGGCGGTGTTTTTATAACACGGGAAGTATTGTCGGCAGTGATAGATGCCGGGGCTGTTCTTGCTGAACCCGGCGAGTTTACAAAGCGTGCCTACCTAAACGGAAAAATGGATTTAACAGAGGCTGAAGCGGTTATGGATTTAATATCCGCAAAATCTAAAAGTGCGGCAAGGGCTGCTATGTATGTAAAAGAAGGTACATTATTTAAAAAGTCAAGAGCAGTCAAAGAAAGTTTGCTGACAACGGCGGCACACCTTTCAGCATGGGCTGATTATCCGGAAGAGGATATTCCCGAAGTTACCGACAATTCTGTTTTACAGTCGGTAAAAAATTCTATTGATGTTCTTTCAAAGCTTCTTTCAACATACAATATTGGTCAGGCAGTAAAAGAGGGGATAGACACTGTAATTGTCGGCAGACCAAACGCAGGAAAATCAACTTTGATGAACATTCTTTCAGGTGTAGAGCGTTCTATTGTTACTTCTATTGAAGGCACAACAAGAGATGTTATTGAAGATACAGTGGTTGTCGGTAATGTTATACTTCGCCTTTCAGATACAGCGGGAATACGACAGACAGACAATGAAATTGAAAAAATCGGTGTAGAAAAAACTCTCAAAAAAATTGAGAGTGCAAGCCTTGTTATTGCCCTTTTTGACGGCAGTAAACCTCTTACTGATGAGGATATTAGTTTGATTGACAAAATCAAAAATGTGCCATCAATTGCTGTTATCAATAAAACTGACCTCGAAAGTAACATCAACACAGAATACATCATTAAAAATATAGAAAATACAGTGTTTATTTCGGCTAAAAACGAGGATAACATTGATGAACTTAGGAACATTATTGAAAAATTGGCAGGTACAGAAAACTTCGACCCAAGTGCCGGTATAATTGCAAACGAACGCCAGAAAAACGCTGTAAAAAAAGCAGTTGACAGCTTGAAAGAAGCTGAGTCTGCTTTAAAGTTTGGGTTTACGATGGACGCCGTTACGGTTTTAATTTCAGAAGCAATTGATTACCTCCTTGAACTTACAGGAGAGAAAGCAGGAGAAGAAATTGTGGATAGGGTTTTCCATAATTTTTGTGTAGGTAAGTGATATGAGTTATAATGCAGGAAAATTTGATGTTGCGGTAATAGGTGCCGGTCACGCAGGGACAGAAGCTGCACTTGCTTCTGCCAGACTCGGCTGCAACACAATTATTTTTACTATTAACAATGACGCTGTAGGCAACTGCCCTTGTAATCCGTCAATCGGCGGTACAGCAAAGGGACATCTTGTCCGAGAAATTGACGCTCTTGGCGGTGAGATGGGAAAGACCGCTGACGAGTGTTTTTTGCAAATGAGAATGTTAAACCGCGGTAAAGGTCCGGCAGTTCATTCTCTGCGTGCTCAAATTGACAGAAGAAAATATGCCGATACAATGAAGCATAAGATTGAGCTGCAAGAAAATCTTATCCTAAGACAAGCTGAGATTACAAAGCTTGAAAAATCCAACAACGGTGAGTGGCTGCTGACCACAAGAATGGACGCACTTTTTACTGCAAAGGCTGTTATTATTGCAACAGGAACATATCTTGGCGGTAGAATTTATGTTGGAGAAACCTCATATGAAAGTGGACCGGACGGGATTTTCCCTGCAAAATTTTTGGGTGAAAGTCTAAAAAATCTCGGGTTGTCACTCAGAAGATTTAAAACAGGTACCCCGGCAAGGGTATTGAAAAGTTCAATTGATTTTACAGAGCTTGAAGTACAGAATGGTGATGAACCTCCGGTTCCGTTCAGTTACGATACAGACAACCTGGGTGAAAACAAAGTGGTATGCCACATTAGCTGGACTAACCCCAAAACAAAGCAGATTATTCAGGATAACATTCACCGCAGTCCCCTTTATGCAGGAAAGATTGACGGCATAGGGCCTCGTTATTGTCCGAGTATAGAAGACAAAATTGTAAGGTTTGCAAATAAAGAAAGGCATCAACTTTTTATTGAACCTTGCGGACTTGATACAGAGGAAATGTACCTGCAGGGGATGAGTTCTTCGTTGCCGGAAGAAGTACAGACCGAATTTTATAAGAGTATTAAAGGACTTGAAAATGTTGTAATTATGCGTCCTGCTTATGCAATAGAATATGATTGTGTAGACCCAATTCAAATGGACAGCACATTAGAATTTAGAGATTGTCCGGGGCTTTACGGTGCAGGACAGTTTAACGGAAGCAGCGGTTATGAGGAGGCAGCAGCACAGGGACTGGTTGCAGGAATAAACGCAGCATTAAAAATACAGGGTAAAGAACCCTTTATTCTTGACCGTGCATCTTCATATATCGGTACCCTTATAGATGATCTGGTAACAAAAGGTGTGAGTGACCCATACAGAATGATGACATCAAGGAGCGAATACCGTCTTGTTCTTCGTCAGGATAATGCAGATGTTCGCCTTACACCGCTTGGAAGAGAGTTGGGGTTAATATCTGACAACAGATGGGAAAAATATACAGAAAAACAAGAGCTAAAAAAACAGGAATACAAGCGTATAAAAAATACGGTTTTTTCTCCTACGGATGAACTTAACAAAATACTTGTTTCACGTGAAACATCTGAGGTTAATACAGGTGTAAGAATGTTGGATTTATTAAAGCGTCCGCAAATTAACTACGAATGTCTTACATCAATTGATACTAACCGCCCGAACATTGACAGCAATATATTTGAACAGGTTGAAATTGAAATAAAGTACGAGGGCTATATTCAAAAACAACTTGAGCAAGTTGAAAAAATGCGTAGGCTTGAAAAGAAAAAATTGCCGAATGATGTCGATTATAGCACTGTAACAGGACTGAGGCTTGAAGCACAGGAAAAGCTCAACAAGGTAAGACCGCAGAATATAGGTCAGGCTTCACGAATCAGCGGAGTTTCGCCTGCTGACATCAGCGTACTGTTAATTTGGCTTTCGAGGTAACTATGATTGATACACTTACAATACTTTTTAAAGAAACAAATATTGAACTTACTCCTCTTCAAATTCAACAATTTCAAAAATATTATGAGTTGTTAATTGAATGGAATGAAAAAATAAACCTCACTGCAATAACCGAATCCAAAGAAGTTGCGATTAAACACTTTTTTGACAGTGTAACACTTCTTATGAATGTAAATGTGAAGAGTAACGCTAAATTAATAGATGTAGGAACAGGTGCCGGCTTCCCTTCGATACCAATTAAAATTATGCGTCCCGATATAAACATAACCTTGCTTGACAGTCTTAATAAAAGATTGGTTTTTCTTACGGAGGTTTGCACACAGCTTAATATAAAAGCTGATATTATTCATAAAAGGGCTGAAGAAGGCGGGCGTGATAAAAAACTCAGAGAAATGTTTGATATTGCAGTTTCAAGAGCAGTTGCAAATCTTAATACGCTTAGCGAATATTGTATGCCGTATGTAAAAGTCGGCGGTACCTTTGTTGCTATGAAAGGTAAAAATGGAGCAGAGGAATTAAAATCAGCTGAAAAAGCAATTAAACTTCTGTCGGGTGAAGTTTCAGATGTTTCGGAATTTAAACTTCCCAATGGTGATGAAAGAACCATTATAACTATTAAAAAGTTTAAAAATTGTCCTAAACAATATCCAAGACAATCAGTAAAAATCAAGAATGATCCTTTAGTTTAAGCACCGAGATTTCGGTGCTTTTTTATCGACATAAAAACAAAGTAAGCTACATTAAGTATCATAACAAACCAAAACATTATAAAATAATTTTCCAGACTTTGACAAGATTTTTAATGTAAATAGTGTATTATATACTCACAGGGAAAACAAAGGAATGATGAAGATGAGGATATTAACTAAAAACGATGCAAAGGTAGTTTATATCCCTGCCATCAAAATCAGACCCAACAAAACCCAGCCAAGAAAAACTTTTAATGAAGAAGAACTCCGTAGCCTTTCGCAATCAATCGCAAACAATGGACTGCTTCAACCCCTTACAGTCCGCCGTATGCGTAACGGAGAATTTGAGTTGATTGCAGGGGAAAGAAGACTGCGTGCGAGTGTAATGGCAGGCTTTCAAAAAATTCCCTGCATTGTGATGAAATGCTCCGACAAGGACTCGGCAATTTTTGCACTGATTGAAAATCTACAGCGTAGTGACCTCGGAATGTTTGAAGAAGCCAGAGGATTAAACCGACTTATCCGAAAATACGGAATCACGCAAGAGCAGGCTGCGTTGCAAATCGGTAAAAAACAATCTACCGTTGCCAACAAACTGAGGTTGCTTAAACTTACAATTGAAGAGCAGGACTGGATTATACAAGCCGGGCTTACTGAACGCCATGCAAGGGCTCTCCTGAAAATCAGTAACGAAGAAATGCGTAAGTCAGCACTGTCTCACATAATTGCAGAGGAGCTGAATGTTCGTGATACGGAGCATTACATCAATATAGTTTTGCAGGGTGGACCTATTCCTGTAAAAATGTCAAAAGAAAAGAAAATCGTTGTCCGCGATGTGCGGATATTTGTAAACACCATCAACAAGGCTGTGGATACAATGCGTCAATCAGGAATTAACGCCGAAAGTCATAGACAAGAAACAGCCGATTACATAGAATATACGGTAAAAATACCGAAGAGTAAAGTCCATTTAGTGGACAAAGCTATTTAATTTTGCTTTCTCCTTAGGATGGAGGAAATTTATCTATCCTCTGTCCGTTCCACTCATACCCATTTCCTTATCTGAACCCCTTGCCTGAGGTCACACAGTTTTCTGTGTGACCTTTTGGCATTATTTGAATGTTTCACGTGAAACATTCGGATTTAAAACCAAAAACATATTGATTATTCTCTGTAAATGAATTATAATAATAATGCTTAAAAAATATAAAATAAAAAATCTAAAAACAGGAGTAACAATGACAAAAGTAATAGCAGTTGCAAACCAAAAAGGTGGGGTAGGCAAAACTACCACTGCGGTAAATCTTGCTGCTTCACTTGGTTTGTATAACAAAAATGTTTTGTTGATTGATATTGACCCCCAGGGTAACTCAACAAGCGGACTCGGTATTGATAGAAGAAATATAAAGAACAGTACATATGATATATTAACAAACGGTGCGTCGGCAGCTGATTGCCTTATAAAAACAGAGTTTAAGGGGCTTTCTCTTTTGCCGAGTGACATTAATCTGGCAGGTGCTGAACTTGAAATTGCAGAAACTCCTCACCGTGAGGCAATACTAAAAAACGCAGTCATCGGAATAAAGCAGGATTTTGATTATATAATTATCGACTGCCCGCCGTCACTGGGTATAATTACGACAAATGCACTAACTTTTGCTGATACAATACTTGTTCCTATACAGTGTGAGTACTATGCACTTGAAGGCTTAAGCCAGCTTATGGCAACTGTCAGAAGAGTCAAGAGAATGTATAACTCTCATCTTGATATTGAAGGTGTACTTTTAACAATGTACGATGGCAGATTGAATCTTACACAGCAGGTTGTTGCGGAAGTGAAAAAGTTCTTTCCTAAAAAAGTATTTGCAACAGTTGTGCCTAGGGGAGTTCGTCTGAGCGAGGCACCTTCATTTGGAATGCCATGTTATTATTTTGACAAGCGTTGTAAGGGTACGGAAGCTTACTTGGCTCTTGCAACTGAAATTATCAGGAAGGAATGATTAAATGATAAAAAAAGGTGGACTTGGCAAAGGTCTTGACGCGATTTTTATGGAAAATGAAAGCGAAGACAGCAACAGCACCGTAACTCTAAAGATTTCTGAAATTGAACCGAACAGTGATCAGCCGAGAAGTGATTTTGATGAAACCGCACTTGCCGAACTTGCAGATAGTATAGCACAGCACGGCGTTCTTCAACCACTTTTGGTAAGACCGTTAATGTACGGTGGTTATCAGATTGTAGCAGGTGAAAGGCGTTACCGTGCGTCCAGAATGGCAGGACTGTCAGAGGTCCCTGTTGTTATAAAGGAACTTGATGAAAGCGAAGCTATGGAGATAGCTTTAATAGAAAATCTTCAAAGAGAAAATCTGACGCCCGTTGAAGAAGCCAAGGGTTATAAAACTCTTATGGATTTGTACGGATTTACTCAGGAGGATGTTTCTGTAGGTGTTGGAAAAAGCCGAAGTGCTGTTGCCAATTCATTGCGATTACTTAATTTGCCGCCGGAAGTTCTTCAAATGCTGTCCGAAGGCAAACTTTCACAAGGTCATGCCAGAACACTGCTTTCGCTTGATGAAGAATCACAGATGATAGAAACAGCTGAATTAATTGTCGAGAACGACTTATCTGTTCGTCAGACAGAAAAGCTGGTAAAACAAATAAAAGAACAGCCTAAGGAAAAACCGGAAAAAATAGAAATTAAACCTAATTTTTTTAAAGAGGTAGAGCTTGCCCTCAATGAAAACCTCGGCAGAAAAGTTTCTGTTTCTAAAAAAGGAGAGGGCGGAATCCTTACGGTTGAGTTTTACAGCGAAGAAGATTTGAAAGAACTTGCTAATAAGTTGGAAGATAGATAGGAGTATAAAAATGATTGATATTAAATTTTTAAGAGAAAATCCCGATATTGTTAAACAGAACATCAAGAATAAATTTCAGGACAATAAACTTCCTTTAGTTGATGAAGTAATTGAATATGACAAAAAATCAAGAGCTGCAAAACAGGAAGCTGACTCGCTCAGAGCCAACAGAAATAAATACAGCAAACAGATTGGTGCACTCTACGGTCAGGGAAAAAGGGAAGAAGCCGAGGAGATGAAGAAACTCGTTACACAGCAGGGCGAACGCCTTGCAGAGCTTGAAAAGCTTGAGGAAGAACTCCGGCAGGAAGTTACTCAAAGAATGATGGTTATTCCGAATATCATAGATTCTTCTGTTCCTATTGGTAAGGATGACAGCGAAAATGTTGAGGTTCAGCGTTACGGCGAGCCTGTTGTACCTGAATTTGAAGTTCCTTATCATACAGATATTATGGAGCGTTTTGACGGTATTGACCTTGACTCGGCAAGAAGAGTAGCAGGCAACGGTTTTTACTATCTTATGGGTGACATTGCAAGGCTTCACAGTGCGGTGATTTCTTATGCAAGAGATTTTATGATAGACAGAGGTTTTACCTACTGCGTGCCTCCGTTTATGATTCGTTCAGATGTTGTAACAGGTGTTATGAGTTTTGCTGAAATGGACGCTATGATGTACAAAATCGAGGGCGAGGATTTGTATCTTATCGGAACATCCGAACATTCTATGATTGGTAAGTTTAAAAGTCAGATGTTAAAGGAAGAAAATCTTCCTTACACGCTTACTTCTTATTCTCCGTGTTTCCGTAAAGAAAAGGGTGCTCACGGTATAGAAGAGCGTGGCGTTTACAGAATACATCAGTTTGAAAAACAGGAAATGATTGTTGTTTGTAAGCCTGAGGAAAGTATGGAATGGTATGACAAACTCTGGCAGAACACAGTTGATTTATTCCGTTCACTGGATATTCCTGTAAGAACTCTCGAATGTTGTTCGGGTGATTTAGCAGACCTTAAAGTTAAGTCTGTTGATGTCGAAGCATGGTCGCCAAGGCAGAAAAAATATTTTGAAGTTGGCTCATGTTCCACTTTGGGCGATGCTCAGGCAAGAAGATTAAAAATCAGAGTATCCGGAAAAAACGGAAAGTATTTTGCTCACACTCTTAACAATACAGTTGTTGCACCGCCAAGAATGTTAATCGCATTTTTAGAAAATAATTTAAATGAGGACGGCTCGGTAAATATTCCTGAATCTCTAAGACCTTATATGGGTGGTAAGGATAAATTAGTGCCGAAAAATTGAGGTAAATATGGAAATAAAAAAGAATTACAGAAAAGATAATAACCTAAGAAAAAGTTTTAATAATCTTACAAAGAAAACCTTTGGATTTGATTTTGAGGATTGGTATAAAAATGGCTTTTGGAACGATAATTATATCCCGTATTCTATCATAGAGAATGATAAGGTTATTGCAAATGTATCGGTAAATTTAATAGACATAATTGATTTTGGTCAGGTTAAACATTACATACAACTTGGAACAGTTATGACAGATGAAAAATACCGTAACAAAGGGCTTATAAGAATACTTATGAATGAGATTGATAAAGACTTTTCAGAAATATCTGATGGAATGTTCCTTTTTGCAAATGACAGTGTAGTTAATTTATATCCTAAATTTGGATTTAGCGTCGCTGAGGAATATCGGTATTCAAAAAGTGTTGCAATTAATTCGGAAGCTTCAGTTGTTTCTGTTCCTATGGATGATAAATCAAATTGGCAGAAAGTTATCAATACCTTTGAAAATAATATTTTCCATGGTAATTTTGATATGTTCAACAATGTTGATTTGGTTATGTTTTATCTTACAAGTTTTATGAAAGACAGTGTGTATTATGAAAGAAAAAGTGGAGCGTATGTTATTGCAGATGTAGACGGCGACAACTTGTTTTTGCACAGTGTTTTATCATCTTCGCCTGTTACTATTGATGAAATTGTAAAGGCTTTTGGAAAGAATATTAAAAAGGTAACTCTTGGATTTACTCCTTCCGAATTTAATAATTGGACCATAGAAGAATTAAAAGAAGATGACACCACATTGTTTGTCCGCAACTTCACACTTGAAGATAAAAAGGTAATGTTTCCCACTTTGTCACACGCATAATAAAAAAGGGTGCTGTTCAAACTGACCCGACCCCCAAAAGTTGGACTTAAATTTAAAGCGTAGTAGTTTAACGGTTGCTACGCTTTTATTATGCAGCCAAAAGATTAAGTCTGTAGTTGACAGGACTTAACCAGCCAAGTTTTTGTTTGATTCTCTTAGTGTT
>JAFTGC010000004.1 GCA_017458105.1 Ruminococcus sp.
GCTGTTCACAGCAGAAAATACAATAATTTTCCTATGCGTCCGCTCGGATGGAAGTCTCCGAGAGAGTTCCTTAAACACTTCCTTGATACCGGCGAAGTTGTTTTTTCTTAATGTGTAACTAATCATTGACAAACCTACATAAAATAAAATTTTTTTAAATTTATTATTTATTTGTTTATTGCAGGGTTATCGGTTCTTCCTAAAAGATAGTCAACCGAAACATCAAAATAATCTGCTATTTTAATCAATGTTTTATAATCTGCTTGCCTTACTTCGGTTTCATATCGGCATATGGTGTTTTGGTTCATATTAAGTTCCATTGCAAGCCTGACTTGTGACAAATGCCGTTTAACTCTCAATTCTTTTAATCTGAACATTAAACCACCTCTTGACATGATTATACCGAAATGGTATAATACAATTATCCCACAATGGGATAATTGCTATTTTTTGTTAATTGTTTGAAAATTATTTCAAAATATACTTTTCAAATAATTTTAAATTTGTTATTATTTTTATAATGATTATGATAGGGGGGATATTATGATTAAAGTTGAAAATCTTAGGAAAGAATTTAAAAAGACAATAAAAGAGCCGGGGGTTCTTGGCAGTTTCAAATCGCTTTTTCACCCGAAAAGTGAAAAGATTGTTGCTGTAAATGACATAAGCTTTCATGTGCCTGAGGGGGAGGTGCTTGGGTTTATTGGTCCTAACGGTGCAGGGAAAAGTACGGTTATAAAAATGCTTACTGGTATTCTCACACCGTCTTCCGGCAGTTGTACCATAAACGGAAAAAATCCTACCGAAAGCCGAAAGAGCTATGTTAAGGAGATTGGTGTTGTTTTTGGTCAGCGTACACAGCTTTGGTGGGATTTGCCTTTGAGAGAAACATACGCAGTTCTTAAAGAGATGTATGAAGTTCCTGACGATAGTTACCGCAAGAGGATGGCATTCCTCAACGAAGTACTCGACTTAGATGCTTTTATTACCAGCCCTGTTCGTACACTTTCTCTTGGTCAAAGAATGAGGGCAGATATAGCAGCCTCTTTGCTGCATAGTCCTAAAGTTTTGTTTCTTGATGAACCCACAATCGGTCTTGATGTTGTAGTTAAGGACAATATCAGAAATGCAATTGACTATATAAATCAGCAAGAAAAAACAACCGTTATCTTAACAACTCATGATCTGGCTGATATTGAACTCCTTGCAAAGCGTATTGTTATGATTGATAAGGGCTCAAATGTTTTTGACGGAACAATCCCCGAGCTTAAGAGCAAATACGGTCAGATACGGGAGCTTCACTTTGATACCGACACAAAAGATGTGTGTAATGTACTGGCATACCGTGAACACTTCGGTTTCAGTGATGAAGATGTAAAGGTTGAAACAGAAGGCAGTATGGTTAAAGTCAGGTTTAATAGTTCGGTTGTGCCTGTTTCTGATATGCTTTCATACACTTTGGCTAAGGTTAATATAAATGACATAAGTGTAAAGGATGCAGATATTGAAGAAATTATCCGTCGGTTGTATATGCAGGGGGTGTAGTATGAAGAAAAAACTTCGCATTTATAAACCTTTTATCAGTGCCGGTATGCAGGAGGTTTCAACCTATAGGATAAATTGGATTTTCTTTATGATAGGCAATGTTATGGGCTGTTTTGTATCGTATTTTATATGGAAAGCTGTTTTTTTATCGGGTGATAATCCAATTATGAACGGCTTCACAATGCCTCAGATGGTTGTGTATATCTTTTTGATGTTCCTGACAAGTACGATGATTAGCAGCGGCGGTACATATGACATTGGAGAAGAAATTCGTGACGGTTCGATAGCAATGCGTATAATAAAGCCGATAAGTTACAATTCTACATTTCTTTTTCAAGAGCTGGGCAGCAAATTTATGACGGTATGCCTGTTAATAGTTCCTCTGGTTTTTGGTGTGGAAATTGTCAGGTATGCGTTCACCGGTTCTGTTCAGTTTGAGATTTTAAACTTTTTGCTTTATATTTTAAGCTGTGTGTTTGCTTACCTTATAAACTTTTTCTTTAACATTTGCTTTGGCTTTATTGCTTTTGTGATAAAGTATCTTTGGGGTGCAAATATGATGAAAAACTGCATTGTCGGTTTTTTATCAGGTACGGTTATTCCGCTTTCTTTTTTGCCCGGCACATTAGAAAAAATTTGTCTGCTATTGCCGTTTGCCTCGTTAAATTACACACCTGTTATGATATATATGGGTATTTACCACGGTGCAGCATTGCTTTATTATATTGGATTACAGTTGTTTTGGGTTTTGGCATTTTGGGGGCTTTCAAAACTGCTGTGGAGTGTTTCTATGAAGCACCTTTCGGTACAGGGAGGTTGATAATATGAAACAACTTAAACGAATGTTCCGTATGCACAGAATTTTTGTATCGCAGGAAATCAAGCGTATGATGGAGTACAAGGGTGACTTTGTAGTTGGAATAATCGGTTTTTTGTTTGCTCAGGCAAATAATATGCTGTTTTTATGGCTGATTTTCAGTCAGGTTCCAAGCCTTATGGGGTGGTCACTTGAGGAAGTTGTGTTTATCTACGGTTTTTCTCTGATACCAAAGGGGCTTGATCATCTGTTTTTTGATAACCTCTGGGCGGTAGGTCACTGGCTGATTCAAAAGGGCGACTTTGATAAATACCTCACAAGACCCGTGAATACTCTGTTCCATGTTACAGTTGAAAAATTGCAGATTGATGCACTGGGCGAGCTAATTATGGGCATATCTCTTATTTGTATTACTTTGCCTTCAATTGATGTTGAGTGGTCGGTTTTAAAAGTCGTTCTTATGTTGGCAGTAATTCCGTTTGCAACGCTGATTTACACAGGAATCAAGATTATTACAGCGGCAATTGCTTTTTGGACAAAAAAGAGCGGAAATATAATTTATATGTTCTATATGGTGAACGACTTTGCAAAGTATCCCGTAAAAATCTACAATAGCTTTGTTAAGAATACTATTACATATATAATTCCGTTTGCTTTTACGGCATATTATCCCGCCGAGTATATCCTCACAGGGGCAAATCCGCTTTTCAATATCGGGGTTAGTATGCTAATAGCACTTGTCCTGATGTTTCTCGGTGTGATTGTATGGAACCGGGGAATAAAAGCGTATGAAAGTGCAGGTTCATAATAAAAAGGGGACTGTACAATTTGGAGCAGTCCCCTTTTTGCATACTCAGTTCAGTACGCAAACCGCATAATTCAAATAAATTGCAAAAATCAGCCATACTAAATATGGAATTTGCAGATAAGCTGCAAGGTGGCTGCTTCTGTAAAAGAGCAAAATCATTGCAAAAACCATAAGGATTAAAATTGCAAGCCATACAAATGAAGCCTGAAAAATATTTCCTTTAAAGAACAATATAGACCAAAAGAAGTTAAAAATCAGTTGAACACCATACACTGTCAAAGCGTAACCTCTGCTGTCGATGTTTGATTTAAAAACAATTGCAGAGCTAATACCCATAAGTGCAAACAAAATTGTCCACACAACAGGGAACACCCAGTCCGGCGGTGTCAGTGCAGATTGGTTAAATTGTTCGCTGAAATTTTTTGCATCATTTCGTGTGATAAAGGCGGATAGCTGACCAACACCAATGCTAATTATTAAGCTGATTATAATATTTTTTAGTTTTACCATAAGGCACCTCCATAACATTATTATGTACAGTACCCGATAAAAATTAAAAATATTTTTAGAAAAGAAAATAGGACCATCCAAACGGATAGTCCGATACTTTCAAAATCAATCACATTAGACAGCTCTTGTTACCTTACCGGAACGCAAGCAGCGGGTGCAAGCGTAAACACGCTTAGGCTGACCTTCAACAATAGCCTTTACTCTCTGTACATTAGGCTTCCAAGCTCTGTTGGAACGTCTATGAGAGTGAGATACCTTAATACCGAAAGTAACGCCTTTACCGCAGAATTCACATTTTGCCATGTGTCTGCACCTCCTTAAAATTAATCCGCATAGCCCATTGCGTACATCAAAATTTATACGCAAGGATAGCACTATACTTAGCAACTATGTTATGATAACAGATTTTAATACATTTTGCAAGCGTTTTTTTAAAAATAATCTTAAAATTTCAAAACCTTATGTTACACTCTTGTAATTTTTTTCTTTTTATATTATAATGGTTAAAATATAGTTTAAAAAAGAATGGTGAGTTTATGCTTAGTGAATTATTTACCGCTTTTCGTGGCGGTGATGTTGATTTTATATCTATAGTAATACAGTTGCTTGCTTATGTTGTAATTATCTTTTTGGTTTTACCGTTTCATGAGTGGGCTCATGCTTTTACAGCAATGAAGTTGGGAGACACAACTGTAAAGTACCGAGGCAGGCTTTCGCTTAATCCGCTTGCACACATTGATGTAATCGGTTCTTTGTGCCTAATACTTTTTGGCTTTGGCTGGGCTAAGCCTGTTCCTGTAAATCCGAGAAATTTCAAAAACGAAAAGGTCGGTATGGCCATCACCGCAGTTATGGGGCCGGTGGCTAACCTTGTGGCTGCTCTTGCGGGGGCGATTATTTTATGTGGGCTTGTTACTTTTGTACCTAATATTATTTTGAATAATGTTGGCGTTTATTTTCTGAAGTTTTTGAATTTTTATGTAACGGTGAATGTTGCATTGGCAGTATTCAATCTGATCCCCATACCTCCTTTGGATGGGTCAAAGGTACTTTTTGTATTTTTGCCAAATAAAGCTGTAAACTTCTTTTATCAGTATGAGCAATTTATTATGATGGGTATGTTTGTTCTTTTATGGACAGGATTCTTATCGGGTCCGCTCTCGCTGCTCAGCGGTTATTTGAGTGACGCAGTTTATTTTGTAGCTTCACTGCCATATTTTTGGGTATAAAGGTGAGCAGATGAGCGATAATATTATTGAAGGTGTTCAACCGCCCAAAATCCAATATCGCACAGATGTTTTTGAAGGCCCGCTTGATTTGCTGCTCAATCTGATTGCAAAGAATAAAATTGACATCTGCGATATTTCAATAACCGACCTTATCGACCAGTACCTTGAGCAAGTGCGTATTATGCAGGAAATTGAAGAGATGGATGTTGAGTCGGAGTTCTTGCAGATGGCGAGCCGTCTTGTTTATATAAAGTCGGTTATGCTTCTTCCAAAATATGAGGAAGAAGCGGAGGAACTGAAAAAGGAGCTCACAGGGCAGCTTATTGAGTATCAGCTATGTAAAGAAATATCAAAAAAGCTAAGCAAAATTATCTGTTTCGATTATTACACAAAACTACCCAGCAAGATGAACTTTGATACCACCTACAGCCGAAGCCATGACCCTCAGGATATGGTAAAAGCGTATATTTCGGCAGTTGGCAGGGGCAAGGCAAAACTACCTCCGCCAAGAGATGCGTTTTCGGGTATTGTGAGCAGAAAGATTGTTTCGGTTTCTTCAAAAATTATAACCGTAATGCGGCGGCTGAGAAGCGGAAGCAGTGTAAAATACGGTGAATTATTTGAGGCTGCCGAGGGCAGAAGCGAACTGGTTGCGACTTTCCTTGCTGTGTTGGAGCTTGTAAAAGGCAAGCGTGTGCGTGTAGAGGGCGACGGTGACAGTGCCGAAGTCAGAATGATTTAGGGCATTTGAAAAGGAACATAAAATATGGATAATAAGCAAATGAAGTGTGCTGTTGAGGCGATACTTTTTGCAGCGGGCGAGTCGGTTGAACTGAGCCGGATTGCCCAGGCTTTGGGAATAACTGCATCAAAAGCCGAAAAGCTGATTGAAGAGCTTACGCAGGAGTTTAACTCACAGACGCACGGAATAAAAATAAAAAAATACAAAGACAGTTATCAGTTTGTCACCGACAAAGAGTACGCCGATCAAATCCGCACTGTTATGGATTTAAACCGAAAAAAACCTCTTTCACAGGCGGCAATGGAGGTTCTTTCGGTTGTTGCTTACAATCAGCCTGTTACTAAGGCTTTTGTTGAGCAGATAAGAGGTGTTGACTGTTCGGGTGTAATCGGTTCGCTTACAGTTAAGGGGCTGATTGAAGAACAGGGCAGACTTGAACTTCCGGGCAGACCGCTTCTTTACGGAACAACCGAAAATTTTCTGCGGTGCTTTAATATAAGCTCAATTGAAGAGCTTCCGCCAATACCTGAGCAAAACAACGAAAAATCCGATGATACAGTACAAGCAGAAACCGATACCGTGAACGGCACTGTTGAGGAAATCGTAGAAATGTCCGCAGAGGATTAAAAATGAAGGCTTTAAGCGTTATATTGATAATCACAGCGGTTTTGCTGATAATTTCTTTGATAAAAATAGAAATTACGGCGGAATATAAAAACAAATTAAAGCTGATTATCAAGGTGCTTTTCATAAAAAAAGTTATCGTTAAAAAGTTTAACGAAGAAAAAACCGAACAGCAAAAAAAGAAAGAAGAAAAAAAGCCCCAAAAGAAAAAGCAAAAGAAACCTAAAAAGGGGAAAAAGCAGAAAACTGAAAATCCTAAAAAAGAAAACAAATCCCCTTTTCGTAAGTTTTTTGAACAGCAGGGCATAAGCGGACTTATCGAAATCGTAAAACAGCTTTTGATATTGATAAAAGGAACATTTCGTTACTTTTTTAAGCATTTTAAAGTTCATAAGCTAGTGGTAAGAATAACCGTTGCCGAGGATGAAGCAAGTAAAACAGCAATCAATTACGGCAGAGTAAGTGCTGTAGTTTATCCGCTTATAGGGCAATTGGCATACGCACTTGATTTTGAGGAATATAAGGTTAATGTCCTCTGTGATTTTGATGAGGGAAGAAAATCGAACGCATACCTTTATATGTATGGTTCGGTCAGGATAATATTTCTTATAGTTTTGGCTTTAAAAGCAGCTGTAAGGGCATTAAAAACATATTTAAAATTAAAATTTAACAGATAAATAAGTCTGTTGTATAAGGAGCATAAGTTATGAGTGAACATCCTATTGAAAGCCTGATGGGCGTTACTATGCAAAAGATTAAAGAGATGGTTGATGTCAATACAATCGTCGGTGACCCAATCACAACACCTGACGGAACGGTTATTGTGCCTGTTTCTAAGGTAAGCTACGGCTTCGCAAGCGGTGGTTCGGACTTTCCTTCAAAAAAGGACGGTCGTGACTGCTTTGGCGGCGGCAGCGGTGCAGGTATAACAATAAATCCTGTGGGCTTTTTGACAGTATCAAAAGGTGAGGTAAGACTTGTCAATATTGGTGAAGAAGAAGGTTCGCTGGAAAAAATGATTTCCGCAGTTCCCGATGTTGTTGACAAAATTTCATCATTCTTTAAAAAAGATAAAAAATCCGCTGATTCCAAAAAAACACCCCCTGCAAAAACCCCTGAGGTAACAGTTGAGGATTCAGAGGTAGAGCCTTAATTTATGTCATAAAATCAGTTTAACCTCATAGACTTTATGGGGTGATATTATGAAAAAAATTGCGGCTTTAATGGTGATTTGTCTGCTTGGTTTGCCGTTTACAATGGAAATTTCCGCAAAAGAAATTTCCACATCGGCAGGTGCAACGGTTCTTTATTGTGTGGAAAGCGATACTGTACTTTACCAGAAAAATATGAATAAACAAATGAAAATGGCTTCCACCACCAAAATAATGACAACTTTGATTACTCTTGAAGAAGCAGAAAAGAAGAACAAAACCGTTACTTTTACAAAAGATATGATAGAAGAGGGCAGTTCAATGTACCTCAAACTTGGCGAGAAAGTCACACTTAAAGACCTGTGTGTGGGTATGATGTTGCCTTCGGGCAACGATGCCGCAACAGCAGCCGCAATGTCAATATCGGGCAGTAAAGAAGACTTTGCCGTCAAAATGAATGATAAGGCAAAAAAACTCGGTCTTAAAGATTCTCATTTCGTCACACCGTCAGGACTCGATGACGAAGAACACTACAGTACCGCCCATGATATGGCTATGCTTATGAAAGAGTGTATTCGCCACAAAGACTTTGTCGAAATAAGCGGAAGTAAAAGTAAAAGCGTCAGCTTTGTCAGCCCACGCGATAAAATCGTTACATATCAAAACCATAACAGATTACTTTCGGAGTATCCATACTGTATAGCAGGAAAAACAGGTTACACTATGGCGGCAGGCAGGTGTCTGGTTACAGCGGCAAAAAAAGACGGTGTAACTCTTATTGCAGTAACCTTAAATGACAGGGATGACTGGAACGACCATAAAAATCTTTTTGATTACGGATTTTCAAAGATTCATAAATCAACCTTAAAGGGCAAAACAATCAAAACACAAATTGTCGGCGGAACAAAGGATGTTACATCAATCAAAATTCCGACAAAGAATTTTTATACTGAAGAAGAAAATCCGAAAATCACTTCAAAAATCTTCCTTTCATCATTTGAATATGCACCTGTAAAAAAAGGTTCAAAGGCAGGCTGTGTTGTTTTTTATGACGGTAAAACAGAGCTTGAATGTGTAGATTTAACCTACACCGAAGATATAGAATACAAACACGAGAATTTTATTATAGAATTTTTTAGAGGACTATTTTAATATGGCAAAACAGGAATTAGTAAGATTACAAAAAATGATGGCTGACTGCGGAGTTGCGTCACGCCGAAAATCCGAGGATTTAATCCGTCAGGGAAGTGTAAAGGTAAACGGCAGAGTCGCTCAAATAGGTGATAAGGTTGACCCGATTAATGATAAGGTGTTTGTTAAGGGCAAAAGAATTAAGGGTACGGCTATGCCTAAAAAAAGATATATTATGCTTCATAAACCTCGTGGCTATGTTACTACAATGAGTGATGAACTCGGCAGAAAGTGCGTGGCAGAGCTTGTCGGTGATATTCCGGAAAGGATTTACCCTGTAGGCAGACTTGATCGTGACAGCGAGGGTATGCTTATTATGACAAACGACGGTCAGTTTGCCAACACCGTCACTCATCCCAAGAAAGATATTTACAAAGTTTACCGGGTAACCGTACGCCCGGGTATAACAGATGAGCAGGTTACTCAGATGATGGTCGGAATGATGATTGACGGCTATAAGACAAAACCGTGCGAGGTCAGAATAATAAATCGTGAAGAGGGCAGAGTGGTGCTGGAAATTTTGCTTCACGAGGGCAGAAACAGACAAATCCGAAAAATGTGTGAACAGCTCGGACTTGAAGTTGCGAGGCTGAAAAGAACGGCAATCGGCACGGTAAAACTCGGAATGCTCAAGCGTGGCGACTGGAGAGATTTAACTCAGAAAGAGATTGACAAGCTCACATCAAATCCAAATCCTTCATTTCACACACTTTAGTGTTATTTTGTTTAAATTTGAGCAAAATTACCATAAATTTTCAATTTAGTACCTACAATTATTTAAAGTGTGCAAAAATCGCCTGCTGCACACTTTTTTTCTTGTAAAATATCAGCTTTTGAGATATAATTATTTGTGTAATATTATATTAATATTATCAGGTTAATACCGCACAAATATTGTGTGTTATGTTATATGAAAGTGAGGAATAGAGATGAGTATTCAAAAAATTACTCAGGCTAAGGCTGAAATCGCAGCGACTTCGGCTTATAAGATTATTACAGAGTTTTTTGATGAAGGCAGCTTTATTGAAATTGACACTTATGCAAAATCAGGCGATAATTATGCCGAGGCAGTAGCGGGTTACGGCTCGGTAAACGGCTTGCCTTGCTATGCTTTTTGTCAGAATATTGATGTTGCAAACGGTGCAATGAGTAAGGCTCAGGCGGCAAAACTCAAAAAGGTTTATGAGCTTGCCCTTAAAAACGGTGCACCGATTGTCGCAATTTACGACAGCTTGGGCGGCAAACTAAAAGAAGGCAATGAGCTTCTTACAGCTTACGGCACTGTCCTCAACAGTGCAAGCACACTTTCCGGTGTTGTTCCGCAGATTTCCGTTGTGCTTTCTGACTGTGTCGGAACATCCGCAATCACAGCAGTCTCTGCAGACTTTGTAATTAAAGTTAAGGATGCAAAACTTTCAATCAGCCCATCGGACGACGGTTGCCTTTGTTCCGTTGCTAAAGTTGCTGAGGATAAAAATGAGGCTGTTTCAGCTGCAAAAGAGCTTCTTCTGTACCTTCCTTCAAACAACCTTTCAACAGCACCTTCTGCTGAGGAAATTCCTGAGGATACGAATGCAAAGTGTGTGGTTGGCAAAACAGTTGATGAAAATTCCTTTACAAAGCTGTACGACCATATCGGAAAAACTGCAAAGGTTGGCTTTGCAAGAATTCAGGGCGAAGTTGTCGGAATTGTAAAAGCAGAGGGCGGCAAAATCGAAAAGTCTGACAGTAAAAAAATAACAAAACTCGTTTCTTTCTGTGATGCATTCTCTATTCCTGTTTTAACATTCATAGACAGTGAAGGCTTCACCGGTTTGGGTGTGGCAACAACAGTTACAAATGCCTATGCCGAGGCAACAACAGCTAAAATTTCGGTTATCACAGGTAAGGCTGTAGGCCCTGTTTACATAGCGATGGCAGGTGCCGGTGCAATGACAGACTTAACGCTTGCATTGCCTGAGGCCGTTGTTTCACCGCTTAATGAGATGGCAGCAGCTTACATTTTGGCTCCTGAAAAGATGGAAGTTCCTGTTGCTGAGCAGGAAGCAGCTGCAAGTAAGTTTGTTAAGGAAAATCTATCCGCATTTAAAGCAGCCGAGGATGGTGTGATTGAAAATATCGTTACCGAGCAGGAGCTCAGAACAGTTCTGGGACAGGCACTTACTATGCTCGAGAGCAAGAGGGTCAATACTCTTCCTAAAAAGCACTCCACCATTGGTTGATAATAGTTACTGATAAAAGGGGATTTTAAGATGAAAAATTTAAAGATTACAGTTAATGGCACAACTTACGATGTTCAGGTTGAAGAAGTAGGCTCAACTTCTGCACCTTCATCAGCTTCTGTTCCGGCTCCTGCAGCACCTGCACAGGCGGCTCCTGCTGCTCCTGCCGCAGGCGAGGGTACTCCTGTTGTTTCGCCAATGCCGGGTAAAGTTCTTGATATTAAGGTTGCTGTGGGTGATACAGTAAAAGAAGGCGACCCTGTTGTTATTCTTGAGGCTATGAAGATGGAAAACCCTGTAAACGCAACCGGCTCAGGCACAATTACTTCTGTGCTTGTTTCTAAAGATCAGACAGTTGAAACAGATACAGTGCTTGTAACTATCGGCTGATAAAATTCGGAAGGAAGATTATAATGGCTAAGAAACTTAAAATTACTGAAACAGTTCTTAGAGATGCTCACCAGTCGCTTCTTGCTACAAGAATGCCTCTGTCGGATATGCTTCCGATTCTCACTGAACTTGATAAAATCGGGTTCTATTCGCTCGAGTGTTGGGGCGGTGCAACTTTTGACGCCTGCCTGCGTTTTCTTGATGAAGATCCGTGGGAAAGACTCCGTACTATCCGCAAAGAGTGCCCGAACACAAAGCTCCAGATGCTTTTCCGCGGACAGAATATGCTCGGTTACCGCCACTATGCTGATGATGTTCTTGAATATTTTGTTCAAAAATCCGTTTCAAACGGTATTGATATAATCAGAATTTTTGATGCACTTAACGATATTAAAAACCTGGAAACAGCAGTTAAGGCTGCTAAAAAAGAGGGTGCTCATGCTCAGATTGCAATGAGCTATACAACAGGCCCTGTTTTTGATAACAAATACTTTGTTGATTATGCAAAGAGGATTGAATCAATCGGTGCTGATTCTATTTGTATTAAGGATATGGCAGCACTGCTCACACCTTATAATTGCGAAAGTCTTATAAAAGATTTGAAAAAGGCAGTTAAGATTCCTATTCAGCTCCATACACACGCAACCGCAGGACTTTCCTCAATGTGTATTCTTAAGGCTGTTGAAAACGGCTGTGATGTTGTTGATACCGCAATGTCACCGCTTGCTAACGGTACATCGCATTCAGCAACCGAGTCAATCGTTGCAGCTTTCCAGGGTACTCCGTATGACACCGGTCTTGATCTATCTGCACTTGCGGAAATCCGTGAATACTTTATGGGATTAAGACAAAAGTACATCGACAGCGGTCTTATTGACCCTAAAATGCTTGCAACAGATGCTTCCGCTCTGCTTTATCAGGTACCCGGCGGTATGCTTTCAAACTTGCTTTCACAGCTTAAGCAGGCCGGTAAGGAAAATCAGCTCCTTGATGTTATGAAAGAAGTTCCTGAGGTTCGTAAGGATGCAGGTTATCCTCCGCTTGTTACACCGTCGTCACAGATTGTCGGCACACAGGCTGTGTTTAATGTAATTATGGGCGAGAGATATAAGATGGTTACAAATGAATTCAGAGATATGGTAGCAGGTAAGTACGGCACCACACCGCTTCCTATTGACCCTGAGTTCAGAAAGAAAATTATTGGCGATATTGAGCCAATCGACTGCCGTCCTGCCGACCTGCTTGAGCCTGAGCTTGAAAAGCTTAAGAAAGAGGCTGAAACATTTGCAGAAAAAGAAGAGGATGTTCTCTCTTATGCAATGTTCCCTAAGGTTGCTAAAGAATTTTTTGAGAAAAAAAGAAATGAAAAGTACGGCATAAGCAATAATGCTGATAAGGAAAATCAAATACATCCGGTATGATAACCGATAAACCAAAAAGGGAGTACATTGCGTTACTCCCTTTTTTGGTGTTTTTATTTAAAAACTGTTTACAAATTATTTATAATATGGTATGATAATATAAACAATAATGTTGAAAAATGTTGAAAGAAGTGATTTTATGTCGTTGGTAAATGCAAAATGTACAAATTGCGGTAAAAACATTATAGTTAATAATGAAAAAGATGCAACTATATGCGAATATTGTGGCTCGGCATTTGTAGTGGAGAAAGCAATTAATAATTATAATACAAATAATAGTATAAAAAGCAACGATTTAGATGACTTTATTATTCGTGCAGGTGTTCTGGAAAAATATGTAGGGGTTTCCACTAGTGTTACAATACCTAATACTGTAACATTTATAGGTGATAGAGCATTTTCAGAATGTTTTGGTTTGACAAATGTAGTTATTCCAAAAAGTGTTAATAAAATAGGTGCTGCTGTTTTTCGTAAATGCACAAGTTTAACTAGTATTATTATCCCAAACAGTGTATCTGAAATTGGTGTCAGTGCATTTAGTGAATGTACCGGTTTAACGAATGTTACAATTCCTAATAGTGTAACTCAAATTTATTCCGCTGCATTCAAAGGGTGTACAGCATTAAATGATATAAAGTTGCCAAATAGTATTGAAAAAATTCATGGAAGTACTTTTAGTGGATGTACGAGTTTGAAAAGAATAGAAATACCTCAAAGTGTTACTGAAATTGATGGAAGTGCTTTTTGGGGATGTAAGAGTCTACAAAGTATTAATATTTCTAATTCAGTAACGAAAATTGGAAATGATGCATTTAGGTATTGTTATGAATTAAAAAGTATAGAAATTCCTAATGGTGTTACAAAAATAGGCTTTGGAGCTTTCTCGCAGTCAGGTTTGACCAGTATAAATATTCCAAAAAGCGTAGTCGAGATAGGACAGAATGCTTTTAAAGATTGCAACGATTTAGTTGATGTAAAAGGTAAAGTGTGCGTAGATTGGTTTAAAGATACTCCATTCTATGAAAATTATCAAAATTATTTAGCAAATCAAAATATGTGGATTAGTAACAATTTATGTAGATATTGTGGTGGCAAATTTAAAGGCTTAATGACAAAAAAATGTTCAGAATGCGGAAAACCAAAGGACTATTAAAAATTATAACAGGAAGTACCTTTTGATACTTCCTGTTTTTTGTTATATAATGTTGTGGTAAAAATCATCTTCTCTGCGGTCTGCGTATATCTGTGCCTATAAAATCAAGCTTAGCACAATTTCCCATTACTCTTGAAACAAACCTCTGAGTATAAATCCCTTCCATTTCCTTTAATGTCAGGTTAGTGTTTATGACTGTTGGGCGGTTGTTGAGCAAACGCGTATTAAAAATATTATAAATTGTAGATGAGTTATAACTGCTTTGGAACTCTGTTCCGAGGTCGTCAATTATCAGCAAATCACATTCTACAAGAGAATTGATGGTTTGTTCCTCTTCGTCATATGCATAACTGAAATGTTGCTTTTCAAGCTTTGAAAGTATCATTGGTGCAGAAACATAAATGACGCCAAACCCCATATTTATAACTTCATTTGCAATTGCAAGGCTCAGGTGAGTTTTGCCAAGCCCTGTGGCACCTTTCATTAAAATGCTCGGGGACGAAAGTGTAAAACTGGTTGAGTACCTTTTGCAGTATTCAAGGATTTTTCTCATTCTCTCATATGGCGAGGTGTTAGAACCCGGAAAAACATCCATATCATAGTGTTCCAAACTGAAACTTTCAAAGGTAGAAAGCGATAGCGGAGAAACTTTGTTTAATTCCTCGCAAGCAACCTTAGTGCGGATTCTCTTTAAACATTCGCAAAGTACGGTGATTCCCTCATAATTTTCGTACCTGCCTGTGTCATGGCATTTTTTGCAGTGATAATGCGGTTCAAGTGCGTCCTTGGTGTAGCCGTTATTAAAAAGTATAGAATTTTTCTCACGCTGTAGTGCTATGCTCCGTTCGGCAAGCCTTTCAGAAACCGCCTTTGCGTCTTTGCCCAATAGCACTGCCTTGCCTGCCTGGGTGCCGATGTTTGTCAGTTCCTTTTCTATATCCCTGAGCCGAGGAAGTCGGGAGTAGATTTTTTCTTTTTCTCGTGCCTGATTTTCAAACACTGAGTTTCGTATTCTGTTCAATCGCTCCTCGGCGATGATATTTACATTTTTACCGTAAGACATTAAACTCCCTCCTAATCAAACATACTGAAATCTTCGTATTCATCAATATTATAAGAAGCCTGCTGTTTAGGTGCTGCATTTGGCTTTGATTTCACCTGATTTTTTTCTTCATAAGCGTTTAATTCTCTTATAGAATTAAGATTGTTCTTTTGCCAGCTTTTTAGTATGCCATTAGTATATGAAAGGCTAAAAGTTCCTTTATAGTTTACGCACCTTTCGTATGCTTCACGCAACATATCTTCTCCAAAACCCCATTCGTTTACCCAACGGTAGGCATTCTCTTTTTGAGCTTTAGTTGGAGAACCGCTGTTTGAAATACCAAAAATCCTTGCAACCGTGTTCCATGCTTCGCCTGAGGCTTCCATTTCTTCAAGCATATGTTCGGCTCGCTCAATTGTTGTTATATCCTTGTCAGACCAGGTGATAGCCATTTTTTCAATATATCGCATATTGTCCTTTCCGATATATTTGCAGTAATTTACCAGCATAAGCAGAACATCGCAAGGCAGACCGTCGGTGTCGTGTAGCATAACAAGGGTGGCGGTATCTCCGCTTGAGAGCGGTTTGCCCATAACCTCCTGCACTTCGTTTACCAGGTCGGCAAGCTCTCTGTCATTGTTCAAACGCTGAGCAACAAAGATTGAATCGGGTTTTGTCGGGCGGGAAAGCTGACGGGATTTTTTTATTTCGTTTTCATTTTCGGTAAAATCTTTTGTTGTATCTTTTTCAGGTTCATTTGCCTGACTAACCTCAGGAACAGGCTCAGAAGATATTTTTGTATTAATATTCATTGAAAGAACGCCGTTTTCTTTCCAATAAAGAAGGTAATCGTCTATATCTTCAGCATTAACACCGATTGCTGCCGCAATTGTTCTTTCTGAAATTTTCTCATTGCTATGCCTTAGTACATACAGCAAAACCTTTAGTTGTTCGGGTGTTGCAAGTTTTATATCCTCGTCGACAACACTTGTCGGCACAGCAAAAACCGAGCTCCACTTTCCTAAATTGATTTCAATCGCCATAATCACCATTCCGTTTCTGTATTAATTTAATTATAGCACAAATGTCGCCGTAAGACTATAGATAGGATAAATTTATTTTAAATTATATAAATTTTGATAAATGTAGGTTTGTCAATGATTAGTTACACATTAAGAAAAAACAACTTCGCCGGTATCAAGGAAGTGTTTAAGGAACTCTCTCGGAGACTTCCATCCGAGCGGACGCATAGGAAAATTATTGTATTTTCTGCTGTGAACA
>JAFTGC010000012.1 GCA_017458105.1 Ruminococcus sp.
ATTTCTTGCGCTCTGTGTTACAATTGGAATTGTCCATAGTGATGATTCCTTTCGAATTGGTGTCTGCAAACTCAATTCTACTACAGAATCGTGGCTATGGATACTTTTTTATTATTTCAACTTCATTTTACAACGCGCCAAATTTTTATAAAATAATACCGCACAAATAATGGTTTTTTTACAATTTTACCAAGGCTGTACCGAGCCTGTGATTTCCGAAAGATTTTTAATATTATTTTTGTCCATATACTCGTTAAGCCCGTCAAGGATTTTTACAGGCGAATAAGGGTCGGTAAACAGGCAAGTTCCGATTTGCAAGGCAGAAGCCCCTGCCATAAGCATTTCAACAGCGTCCTGCCACTTTGAAATTCCGCCCATACCGATAATCGGAATTTTTACTGCGTTTGCTGCCTGCCATACCATACGCACCGCAACAGGAAAAACTGCCGGGCCTGAAAGTCCGCCTGTGTTGTTGTGGATTATCGGTCTTTTTGTGTTAATATCAATCCTCATTCCGGTGAGGGTGTTTATCATTGATATTGCGTCTGCACCCTCGGCTTCTGCCGATTTTGCGATTTCTGCAATATCCGTTACATTTGGGCTGAGTTTGACAACAAGTGGCTTTGTGCATTTTTTACGCACCTCTCTTGTGATAGCCCCAACACCTTCGCAAGAGGTACCAAACTGAACACCACCGCTCTTTACATTAGGGCAACTGATGTTCATTTCTATCATATCAACATTTGTTGCTGAAAGTTTTTCTGCCATTTCGGCATATTCCTCATAAGTATTGCCTGCTATGTTTGCAATTATCACCGTACCCTGCTCTTTGAGCCACGGAAGGTCCTTTTCAATAAAATGGTCAACACCGGGATTTTGCAGACCGACAGCGTTAAGAATTCCACTGGGGGTTTCGGCAATTCTCGGCGGAGGGTTGCCCAAACGCTTTTTTAAAGTTATACCCTTGCAGGATATTCCTCCCAAGGTTGAGAGTGGATAAAACTCATTGTATTCGTGACCGAATCCGAAAGTGCCCGATGCCGCAATAAGCGGATTGTTAAACTTAACTCCTGCTACATTTACCGATAAATCAGCCATCACAAAACTACCTCCCTACTATCAAACACAGGTCCATCCTTGCAAACATGAACAAAGTCCTCTGTACCGTCACTTCGTTTTACTGCACAGGCACACACCAAACAAGCACCTATTCCACAGCCCATTCTTTCTTCAAGGCTTAGCTGACACGGCTTGTCCGCTTCTTCACAAATTTTTGCAATTGCCTTAAGCATAGGCGTAGGACCGCAGGCACAGACCTCGTCAATTTCATCAAGAATTTCACTTAAAACATCGGTTACAAAAGCCTTTCTTCCTGCTGAGCCGTCGTCTGTAGTAAGATAAAGCTTACAGTTATCCTTGCGGAAGTCGCTTTGCAAAATTACCAAATCCTTGTTTCTGAAGCCTGTGATCACAACAGGCTTTTCCTTTTGCTTTGAGGCATAAAGCATTGGAGGAACACCGATACCACCGCCGATAAAGCAGTACTTTTTATCATCTTTTATCTCAAAGCCATTGCCAAGCGGAGCGATTATGTCGAGATATTCACCGATTTTAATATTAGAGAGTATTTCTGTACCCTCGCCCTTGACCTGATAAACCAAACGCAGGCAGGTTTTATCCGCCTCACAAATCGAAATCGGTCGTCTGAGTGTTTTGCCGGGAACAAGAATATGTGCAAACTGCCCCGGCTTTGCAAGCTGAGAAAGCTCGGGATTTTCTACCCACATATCAAATATTCCATCTGCGATTTTTTCGTTCCTCAGTACACGGAACTTTTGTGCGTCGTACTTCATACCTAATAAATCCTTCCTGATTAGTAATTGATTTTAGCAGTAACAACATTTAAGGACTCTTTTTTTACAATATATACATTGCTCCTGTCTATTATATACGCAGGGGACATCTCGTTGACCGAATCAATGTAACTGAAAAATAACTGGTCGCCCGTACTGAACAGCTGGTCAACCGCCGTATTATACTCAAGGTACATAGGGTCAATATATATATGAAAATATCCCTCACCCTTGTTGGCTGTCTGATAAAGGGCATTTACAATATCTTCATCATTATAACTGTATAAATCCGTAAAATGAGGACATTTTTTAACATAATAATTATTTTCTATGCTGTCACACTGAGGAGTTAAAATGTTAAAATTAGCCGCTTTTCCGCTGCCTTCACCATTTATTTCGTCAGACGAATATTCATCAAACAACTTTGACAGAGTGTGATCATTCAACAACTGCTCAGTGGTTATGTTAAAATAATCATACTTTGAATAATCTTTTGAATCATCCCAGCTTGGGTCAACATAGTACCAATTGCCGTCAACTTTTACGGCATTCCACATATGAAGCTCCTTGCTGCCCATACCTGTAAGGGTGAAACTTTCAATTCCCAATCTTGCCAAAAAATACTCAAAACATTTTGCGTATCCCTCGCACACTGCACTTCCGTTGACAAGCACCCCGTACATTGTAAAAGCGAGGTAATCGTCGGTTGTGCTCTTAACACTGTCGGCATATTCACAACTTTTTATAACCCTGTCGTGCGATAAGAGTTCACGGTCAAATTCATCCAAGCCGTTGTCGACCGAGTCAAGGAACTTGTTGATTTTTCCGTAAAGTTTTTTTTGCTTTTCATCAAGAGTCTGAGGTTTTTCATAGCTGTAAAGCTGTAGTGCGGTAAGACCCGTGGTGTTGCTGTAACCAAAACTTTCTGTCAGCCAAAAAACCAGCGGATGGTCAAGTTTATAAGCAGAAATTACCAAACGAAGCTCCGCCTCGGTGAGGACCACTCCGTCAAGCTTAATTAATTTGCACGGATAAACACCCTTTTCTTCTTCATCCGATATAGAATTTACACAATTATCTATTTCATTATAACAGGTTCGTTGATCTTCACTCTCAAGATTATCATAACCTACGGTAATATCAATCGGTTCATAATATTCACTTTTACCCTCAAAATCAGCGGTCAGTTCAGTGTAATCGTCCTCTTCTTCATCCGGCTGAGTTGCGGTAGGCTGTGGAACGGAATTTTGCTGACCACCCTGCCACTCAGAAAAACAACCGCTCAAACTTACAGTACCAAGAATAATACAGCAAGCAAGCAAAACTGACAGAAAACTTTTTTTCATATAATAACCCCGTTAATAGATATGAACATACTATGCTATAATTATACGATAGATAAACAAAGAAATAATTCTTTTACAGCAAAAACAGTCAACATACCACGGACAACACTGCACAAAAATCAATGCTAGATTTGTGCGGTATTGCCTGTATGTCAACTGCCGTAAGTTTTGGAGGCATCACCCGGATTTGAACCGGGGAATCAAGGTTTTGCAGACCTGTGCCTTTCCGCTTGGCTATGATGCCGCTGCATTTACTATAATATATGCACGGCTTTTAAAAAAGTGACTTATTCATCGTCCTTTTTTCGTCTGCGTTTACGAAAGAAAAGCGTCACCGACAAAACAACCAAAATTGCTATCAGCACTCCATACTGCAACGCTTCGTTGGTTTTCAGAGGATTTTCAGAGGTATGCTTTTGCTCAACAGTGACGACTTCCTCAAAAGAACGCATCTGTTCATTTGCAAGAGTAGATGTTTCCATTATTAATCAGCTCGAACATAGAATGTTTTTACAATCATATCAAAAAACTTTTCGTCATCAATATTATATTCCACAAACTCCTTACCTTCTTTATCCTTGCCCGGAACCTTTTGAATGTCGGCACTTACTATACCCTTATTCAAAAGATAAATGGCAAGATAGCTTACTTTTGCCGCACTAATGTTTGAAAAAGTGTAAGGATCGGAATCGTTATAAATTTTTACAGGTGTAGTTAGGTCTTTCTTTGTCATATTAACAGCCTTTGAAATGAATGCGTCAAGATAGGTTTTTTGACGAGCCATACGGTTTGTATTTGCTGCAATATCTTTAAGGCTTCTGGAACGAACAAAATCTTCCGCCTGAGAGCCGTGCAACTCATATGTTTCGCCTTTTTTAAAATTGCCAAAGCTCACGGGACTAACCACAGTAACACCGCCAATTGAATCGTTTACTTCCGATATTCCCTTTATATCCATGGCAACATACGACTGAGCAACAGGAAGTCCGTAAAAAATCCTGCGTACCGAAGTGATACAGTTTTCGGCACTGGTCTTTTTTCCGTCACCATAAGCGTATGAAAGACAAACCTGTGCTCGTTTACTCTTGACAAATTCACCCTTTGTATCGTAAAGGTCAATGTCACACATTGCGGAACGGCTTATCTGAAATGTATTTGTTTCTCCGTTTGCTGTGTCCATAGCCGCAAGGTAAAGTGCATCCGCCTGACCGCCTGTTCCGACAACGCCTTTATCGGCACCTAATTTTTCGTCCTTATCAACACCAATAAACAGCAGCGATGTCATAGTATCTTTGTAGCGGTAAAGATGCCCCTTGTATCTTATATAATTGCCGTTATCAATAACATCCACGCCCTTTGGCGGATTAAGGTTCATTGCACTGCTGTCTGTAAGGTCGCCATAGCCTATGTTGTAGAGTATTACAACGGTAAGCATAGCAAGTGCAATTACTCCAAAAAAAGATGAGATAGAAATAAGTATAACTTTCTTTTTCTTGCTCTTTTTTTTCTTTTTGGATTTGGAAATAGCTTTTTTTCTGCGGTTAGCAATATCGTATGTTCTGGATTCAACCAGATAATTATCTGTTTTATTTACAGATGACTTTTGAGGGGATTCTTCGTGAACATTGTCATTAAAATCTTCTCTGTCATAAATTATTGAATTTTCATCGGAAATTGCAGATTTTTTCTTTTCTTCATTATTAATCGGTTGGTTCATCTTTAATCAAAACGCCTTGTACCAAATATCTGTTTTGTGGTCTGTTGTTTGTACAGGTACTGAGTGTAACCAGCTTATCGTCAATTGTAACCTTACTGCCTTTACGCACATTACTGAGTATTGCCGAGGTTGGTTTCAAACTGTAGTCAATATACTCCTGAAAAACATCATCATCTACAAAATGTTTAAAAGAATTATTAATATGCCTGTTATCATACTCATACGCAGAATAAACCTTGTAGGTCTTAATACTGTCAGGTGTATAGATGTGGTAAGTGCTGTGTTTGCTGAAAAAGTCTGTATCCTCAAATTTGTGCAAATGTGCAAACATAGAGCCGTTAGCCATATTATGACCGTAAAGAATCGTGTCACGGTCGCTGAAATCGGCCTTATTGTAGCTTTCCATATATATAGAACCGGCAAAGAGATAATTCTTTTTGTAATCTCTGTGAAGATAATACTCCTGATCGTTCGACGGTGCTCTGAGTACAGGATAATCTATATTTGTATCATCAATCTTTATCCACGCAACTATGTCTTTATTTATCTTCCGAAGTTTATCAAAATCAATGGGATTTTTAACATTCTTTGTGTCTGCATCGGGCTTATTGTCTTCAGTCAGAATCGGCTTTTTCACCTTTGAGGCAAGGTCATCCACATCATCTGACGGCCAAAGCACCATTATAATATAGATAATACATCCGATACACAGCAAAATTGAAATCGTGAAAATCGCAATCCAAAGCGGTTTTTTCTTCTTTTTTTCCGGCTTAGAAGCAGAAACCTCCTGCTCTTTCTCAATTACATCTTTATCCATATCTTTATCTCCCTATTAAATGTTAATATCCTAACATCTAAAATAAAAGGTCTGCAACATAATGAACGGATACCCTCAAAAGGGTGCAAAATCCCCTGCATTATATCACAAACCCAAAATTTAATTATTTTACAAGTTTTCTTGCTGCAAATACCACACCTGTTGCAGACAAAAGAAGCAAAGCAGCTGCAAAAGCAAAGTTATCACCTGTAACAGGAGAAACCTTTCCGCTGCCTACATCTACAATTGAAACACCACTGCCACCGCCGGTACTACCGCCACCGGTGCTGCCGCCGCCACCGCTTGATGGTGTCTGTGGTGTGCCACCACCCTTAGAAGGTACTGTTGTAGCAACCGGGCTAACATATTCTCCATCGTCACTGCAACTGCAACCGGAATCAGAATCGGTATTATTTGGACATGAACTGCAATTGCCACTATCCTCTGCCGTTTGCTGGCATTGATTGCAGGCTGCAGAAAAACTCATAACTGAAAAGCTCATTACTACAACCACTACTGCGATCAAAGCTAAAACTTTTTTCATAATTCAACCTCCCATACATAAGTTATGTAATACAGTTTTTATTACATTTACAAATTCTAAATATGATTTTATTATAACACACTTTAAAATAAAAATAAATAGAAATTTGAAAAATTTTATATATATTTTTTTACAAATATTTTTGTAAGTATTTGTATTAAACCAACAAATTAAATAGTACCCTTTGTTGAAAGCACTCCGTCAATGCGGTTATCGTACTGAACCGCCATATCCAGGCTCTTGGCAAGTGCTTTAAATGCCGCTTCACATATATGGTGGTCATTATTGCCACGCATCTGCAAAAAGTGCAAATTCATCATAGCAGAATAGGAAACCGCATAAAAGAATTCGTTGACCATACAGGTATCCATAGAACCCATCATATCATTTTTAAAGGAAAAATCAGCAACATAATAAGGTCTGCCTGAAAGGTCAATGCCACACATAACCAAGGTTTCGTCCATAGGCAACAAAAAACTTCCGTACCGCTTTATTCCGGCTTTGTCACCTACAGCCTCTTTTATGGCTGTGCCCAAAACTATTCCCGTATCTTCAATAGTGTGATGGCTGTCAACATACAAATCGCCTTTTACCTTAAGTTCCAAATCGAACAGCCCATGCTTTGCAAAGCCCTGGAGCATATGGTCGAAAAAACCGATTCCTGTATCAACATCAGACTTGCCGCTGCCATCGAGATTCAGTTTTATTGAAATGTCAGTTTCTTTGGTAACCCTTTTGAGTTCGGCAATCCTGTTCACTAACTCACCTTATTTCAAAATTTATTTATCTTCAAACCTGATTCTGGCTGCATTTTCGTGTGCAGTCAAGCCCTCATAATGTGCAAATTGAGCTACATCCTCATAAACATTTTTGAGTGCTTCTTCGGAATAATAGATAATGCTTGATTTTTTAACAAAATCGTCTACCGAAAGCGGCGAGAAGAACTTTGCAGTGCCGTTTGTAGGAAGAATGTGGTTTGGTCCTGCAAAATAATCGCCTAAAGATTCACAGCTGTAACTGCCGAGGAAAATCGCACCGGCATTTTTAATCTTGGTCATAGTCTTGAACGGATCGGCTGTTTGAATTTCAAGGTGCTCTGAGGCAATCTCATTGACAGCGTCAATAGCGTCATCCATAGTTTCGGCAATCAAAATACAACCAAAGTTATTGAGTGATTTTTTGATAATATCAGCTCTCTCCATCTTTTCTGTCAGGCGGTCAACCTCCAGCGACACCTTGTGACCAAACATCTTATCAGTTGTTACAAGGATTGCCGACGCAAGTTCATCGTGCTCAGCCTGGCTGAGTAAATCAGCGGCAATATATGTTGGATTAGCTGTTTTATCGGCAAGAATCAGGATTTCAGATGGACCTGCGATTGAATCAATGCTGGAATAACCGAAAATCCTCTTCTTAGCAAGTGCAACATACATGTTGCCAGGGCCTACAATTTTATCAACCTTTTTAATTGTTTTTGTTCCGTATGCCAACGCACCGATAGCCTGTGCACCGCCGACCTTGTAAATCTGGGTTACACCTGCCTCCTTTGCCGCAACAAGCACCGCAGGATTTACTTCGCCTTTGTTGTTGCACGGTGTTGTCATAATAATTTCAGGAACACCCGCAACCCTTGCCGGAACAATATTCATAAGCACTGACGAAGGATAAACCGCAGTACCTCCCGGAACATAGACACCGACACGCTGTAAAGGTGTTATTTTTTGACCGAGAATAGTGCCGTCCTCGGTAGAATTGAACCAGCTGTTCTGCTTTTGCCTTTGGTGATACTCTTGGATATTGGCGAGGGACTTTCTTATAATTTTCAAAAGGCCGTCGGAAATTTTCTCATATGCAGTTTCAAACTCTTTTTCAGTAACAAGAAATTCCACCGGCTGGAGTTCAATTCCTTCAAATTTATTTGTATAGTATGTGAGGGCTAAGTCGCCGCTTCTTTTAACATTTTCAAGTATATCGTCAACAACAACCTCGTACTGAATATAGTTGTTAGGGCTTCTTTGAAGCAAAGTATCCAGAATATTCTGTGTTGTGTTTTTGTTGAGTTTTAACATTTTCATAATATTATACCTCTTTATATCCTAAATAGCGTTTCAAAAAATCAATCAAAGATTTCATCTCATCTTCTGTGCCGATTGTAATTCTCAAATAATCCTTTATTTTTTCCGAATTAAAATGTCGTACAAAAATCTTGTTCTTTTTCAGAGCATTAAACAGTTGTTCACCGTCAATATCCTTATGCTTTGCAAAGATAAAGTTTGAACTGCTGTCAAGGAAAGTGAAACCAAGGCGGTTAAGCTCACGCTTTGTTTTTTCGCGTGTATCCACAATCCTGCCAACCGTTTGCTTAAAATAGTCTTCATCTTTAAGAGAAGCAATGCCGGTTTTTATGGCAATATCAGACATTGTATATGAATTATAACTGAATTTCACGGAATTCAGCACTTTGATAAGCTCAGCCGAACCCACACAGTAACCTATACGCATACCTGCCATTGCCCGTGATTTAGAATAAGTGCGTGTGACAATCAAATTATCGTACTTATCAATCAGCGACAGTGCGGATTCACCACCAAAATCTATGTATGCTTCATCAACAATCACCACTGTTTTGGGTGAAGAAGCAATTATACTTTCGACCTTGTCCAGCCCCAACACCAATCCGGTAGGTGCGTTAGGGTTAGGAAAAATGATTCCTCCGTTTTCCTTAAAATAATCGTCGGGAATAATTTTAAAATCATTATCGAGCGGAATTTCATCATAATTTACTTTAAGCAAATCCGCCCACACCTTATAAAACGCATAGCTTATGTCAGGGAACAGAACCGGTTTACCGCCGTTGAAAAATGTCATAAAGCACATTGCAATGACATCATCCGAACCAACACCGACAAAGACATTTTCTCGCTTAACATTATGATAGTCTGCCAAAGCTTGAACCAAATCCGAAACTTCCGGGTCAGGATACTTTCTGAAAGAAGAGTTACCGATATTACCGAGAACTTCCAGCACCTTTGGTGACGGAGGGTACGGATTTTCATTGGTGTTAAGTTTTATAACATCATCATTTTTAGGCTGTTCACCGGGAACATAAGGTTTGACCTTTCTGAAATTTTCGTCAGAAACCATTTTGCATTTCCTTTCATAGGCAATATTGCCAACAATATTATTATACTGTATTATTGTTCCGTAGTCAATAAATTTAATTGGCAATTTTTTTGCACCTGCAAACAGCAGCTCCTAAAATTATACAATGCCCGCAAGATTTTTCTGGATTGCGGTAATATCCTTGATATTAATTTTTCCGCTGCCGTCAAAATCTGCAACTTTTTTCTGTGCCTCAGTAAGGTCAATAAGATGCGAAAGTGACTTTTGTATAATCAATGCGTCATTTATATTAACCACGCCGTCAAAATTAACATCACCGATGAGCGGAGTTTCGTCCGAAACACCCTCAAGTATAATATTATTAATTGCAATTTCACCGCCGGTTGGTGCGTCTGTATAAACACCGCCTGAAATAGTTACGGTTGAAGTGGCAGAAATTCTGATTGTAAGAGCTTCGGCACCTTCGCACTCCTTAGGCAGTTTAATTTTATTTGCATAGTTGGTTAGGATTTTGCGTTTATCTTCTGTTATTGTAAAGTCAGAGCCGTCAATATCCTTGAATGTTTTTCCGTCAAGGCTATACTGCACCTTCCAGTTGGCAGGTGCTTTTTTACTGCCGGCAAGATAAGCCGTAAAGGTCATATCACTAAAATGTGTTGCGTCTACGATAAGCTGAATAAACGGACTTTCGCCCCAAGGATTTTTACTGCCTGCCGACATAATAGGCACGATTTTATCGCCTGTTGCGGAATATTCTGCGTCCGACCATTCAAGGGCTCTGCCGTTTTCGCCGTCAACGGAAAGCAAAAGCTTGCCTTTTCCGTATGTTGCAGAGTAGCCGTCCTTGTCGCCGTACTCTTTCAGTTTATCTCCGGAAGTTTTGCCGTTGCTGTCAAAATAAAATTCTACAAGAGAATTTTCGCCGATATGATGTTCTTCATCATATATAGGGTCTTTTTGATCTTTGTCGTTGTCTGAATCGCCGATGTCAATGGTATCAGGATCAACATAATAATTTCTGAAAAGGTAAGAAAGATATGCACTACGGCTTGTGAGCCAATCCACGCAGAAATTGTAAACTCCCTCAAAGGATTTTTCATTGTAGGTTTTGGTGCCTGCATTTTCAGTATAAGTTTTTGTTGAGTAATCAAAGGTTGATATTGTAAGTTTGCTGTGGTCGGCTATCCACTGAGGCTCAGGGTTGATAAGCCAACCCGAAGTATAGTTCATCTCTGCCGAATCGTGAACAAGGTTATAATAAACATCAGCCGAGTAAAGCTCGCCCTTATTGATTCCGTTTTGCTTAAAAATACGCTCAATTACCGGCACAAAGCTTGTGTACCATGTTTTTGCAATGCAGTCGTAGAGCTCGCTGTTTTTGTACATAAGTGACGCCACATTGTCGGTGGTTCCCCTGCCTCCCTTGTAGAGCGTAAAAATACCGGTAGGTTTTGTATAGTCGCTCACACCTATTCTTGAGAGGTCACCCGAAATTCCCACACAGTTGCCCAGTGAGTTATCATAGTCCCAAGGCGGAGAGGCATAGAACTTCCACTTACCCTCGCTGTTTTGTTTATAAACAAAGTAGAACGAGCCAACACCTACATCCCAGTTTTTACTCAGCTCATTTATGAGGAAAATTTTTGCAAAGGAATCCATATCAACAAGCTCTGACAAATTTGAGGAATTGTTTTTAAGAGCCGAAAACATTGCATTAAACTTTTGTGTTATATAGTTTTTTACGGCGTTGTAGTTTTTATCGGAAGATGTCATCTCAGGGCTAATAACAGTGATACTGTTATTGTTGGTGTAGATTCTGAAATCATCGTCACCGCCGTCAATTTTAATAAAGAAAGGAAAGTCCGCTGCAACAGTGCCGTCCTCTTTCAGGTACTCCTCGCCCGTAATATCGGTTACAAGGGCATTTTTGCCGACCTCCACTTTTTGGCACAGCTGATACGAGCCTATATACTCACCGTTGATGTAAAAATCGGCATATCTGCTGTCAGGGCTGTAGGGCAGTCCTACTTTGTCGCCCAAATCGTAAAGTATGCGGTTTCTGGAGAGGGTATCGTCCTGATAATTGGCACAGATACTGTATTTTTTGGTCTTGTCCATTCCGGCAACGGATAAGGCACTTTCATAATTTATATTGAAAGACTTTTTATCCTTATCCCAGGATGTATTGCCTCTGCCCTTGATTTTTTTGATAGGAGTGTTAAACAAGTTACCGTCGGAATCAGTAATTGCACCGCTTGCCGAGGCATAATTTGATTTTTGACGGCAAAGGTATGAATACAAATCGGTTCCGTCAAAAGTTTCGGAATTATTTACATAAACGGCACACTCGGCATTGCTCCTCATAAAGCGGAGCGTGTATGTACTTGAACGGTAACTGACAGTATAATCCTTGTTAAGTTCATAAGAAATTGTTGCAACGGAATTGCCCGGAATTGCAACCGTGCCGACAGTTACCTCATCGGCAAAGGTATTATAAATGTCAATGGAATTTTTGTCAGTTGAAGAAGGCAGAAAAAAATACTTTACGCCTTTAACATCTTTCCAAATCTGCCAAGCCTGCTTGTCATCAGTATTGCCGACAACTCCGTGAACATAGAGGTTGTTCTTTGAAGCAAAGCTGAGGTCATATTCACCGGTATAGCTTTTGCCGTATTCATAGATGCTGCCGTTGCCTTCAAGGTCGGTAGCTTTTACACAATTGAATCCGTCACGAAAGTTTTCATAGGTGAGGAGCGGAGAGTTGTTCCACATTTTTTCGGCATTGCCACGCCAAAATCTGAGGGAAACAGCACCGGCTGTTTCGGCGGTAAAGGTGTAGCGGATTATGTTGTTACTGACGGTGTCGGTAACAGCAATAGGGTTGTACTTTGAAGTATCTCTTTGGGAGATAATCACACTTCCGCCGTTATCTTCCCTTGTGTACTGCGTGAGATTTATGTACTGAACAGCATTATCCTGCGTCCAATTGGCACTGCAGGCTGAAAAATCAAAATAAACCGTGTCGCCTGCCTGAAAGCAGTCGGAATCACCTGCCGACTTAGTACCGTTTTGCTTTGCATATGCTGTGCCAACCGTTGTAACGGATGTTGCCGCAATCATTATCAAAAGCAAAAAAGAGAGCATTTTTTTGTGCATACTACTACCTCCCAAATATATACTATAATTATAACAAATTGAAACAAATTTTACAACTTAATAATATAGAAACAATTAATCAACCGTTGTAAAAATTAAAGATTGATTTTTAGCAATATTGACAAAAGCTTTTAAATTGTGCTACAATTTACACGGTGATAATATGAAAGTCAGCAATATGAACAATTTGATAAAAGCCGTTGAGGATAAAGAAAACGAAATTGAAGTACACGCCGATTTTACAAACGAAGTTATAAAAGCAGGCATGACCTCTACCATCATCTTCACCGCTGTGGTGATTATAGCCACAGGCGTTGCCGCTGCGGCGGTTACAGCGATAATTTCGCTTATTAACGGGAATGAGCTTGCTATGGGCATTTCAATCATCTTGCTATGTGCGGCAATTTTTGCCTCAACAATTTTGTTGACTCTTAAAGCGATACAAAAAATCCCTTTGGCACTCTCGCTTAAACTCAGAAAATACACCGTCAACAAGCAAAATAATAGGGTTGTACTTAAAAGAAAGTAAAAATTTACGGGCAGTATTAAACGCAATTGATACTGCCCTGTATTTATTTGGTTAAATCATTTATAACTTCGCCTGCGATTATCAATCCGACTACAGACGGTACAAAGGCTGTGCTGCCCGGCACCTGTCGTCTTACTGTACACTTTCGCTTTGTTCCCGGAGGACAAATGCAGTTTGTACGACAGCTTATTGACATATCGTCAATCGGCGTCATAGGTTTTTCCTGAGAATAAACAACTTTCAGTTTTTTTACGCCACGCTTTCTAAGCTCGGTACGCATAACTCTTGCCAGCGGACAAACCGAAGTTTTGTAAATATCAGCCACCATAAAGCCCTGCGGATTTGTCTTGTTGCCTGCTCCCATTGACGAAATTATCGGAGTTTTTGTTTTTTGAGCCTGCATAACAAGCTCAATTTTGCCTGTTACAGTGTCTATGGCGTCAACCACATAGTCGTACTGTGAAAAATCGAAGTGGTCGGAGGTTTCGGGTGTGTAAAACATTTGATGTTTATTTATTACAACATTGGGATTTATTTCTTTACAGCGTTCTTCCATAACATCAATTTTGAACTTGCCGACCGTTTTGGTTGTTGCAATAATCTGCCTGTTGACATTGGTAAGGCAAATTTTATCATCATCAATAATATCAATTGTACCGACACCGCTGCGAACCAATGCCTCGACAGTGTATCCGCCCACACCGCCTATTCCGAAAACCGCAACCCTTGATGCCGAGAGCTTTTCCATCGCGGTTTTGCCGTAGAGAAGTTCGGTTCTTGAAAATCTGTTAAGCATTATTTAACCTCTTTCAGCGTAAAATTAAGCCCATCATCAGTAAAATCAACTGCGATATTCTGCTTTGAAAAATATCCTCTGATAAAATCCTCAAGCTTTGCGTTAGGCTTATCAAGCGAAAAATTCTGTCCTCCGCAAGCATCGTGAAAGTGAATATAGTCTGTGAATTTTTCGGCAGCAGCTTTTTTAAGATTAAGAACATCTGAATAGCTCAAAACTATCATAAATTACCTCCGATTATTTTTTTAAGCAGGTGAACTCTGTTAAATGGGAACGAGAAGTAATATCCGTCGGCGAAATCCTCGGTATAACCGATGACTTTTTTGGCAATTGAAATTCCAACCGCCTCGCCCTTTTCCCTGTCGGGTTGTTCGGGATAAAGCTCTACAACCTCATCGGGAACATTAACCCCTGCAATCTCATTTTTCATAAAAACAGCATTTTTACGGCTGATCAACGGCATAATTCCGACAAGAATCCTGGCACCGGTTTCTTCCTTTATAGTGCGGATTTTGTCGGCCTCTTCCTTGCAAAAAACAGGTTGAGTGAGGAAGAACGAAGCACCGGTTTCCATTTTACGGCGAACACGCTTAATCTCAAAGTCAAGGTGCTTTCTGCCCTGATTGATTGCTCCGCCGAACACAAGGGGATTTTCGGCAAAGACCTCGGTGTTCATCTCCTGCACAATTTTCATCAATCCGACTGAGTCAAAGTTAAAAACCGACTTTATCGTCTGCCGTGCCATTGACGGAATAGGGTCACCTGTAATAATCAGCATATTATTTATTCCGTTAATATGTGAGCCGAGCAAGGTTGAACGCATTGCAATTGCGTTTTTGTCACGGCAACAGATGTGGGGCATTACGCAAAGTCCCGTTTCGTTTTTAACCTTTTGTGCCATAAGCACCGAATCCACCCTTGTTCTGCCCGACGGCGAATCGGGAAAAGTAAGTACATCAACACCGCTGTTTGAGAGTGCCTCTGCCGCCTCAAGGAGTTTTTCATCGTCTGCATTGGCAGGCGGAGCAAGCTCAACGGCAATCAGCTTTTTCTTCTTTAAAATGCCGTTATGGCAGTAGAAAGCACTGTTTTTTACGGCTGACCCGTTCCCTGAATTTTCAACCGGGGAATCGGGCTTTACAGACTGCTTGATGTCGGCATTTTCGGCAAGTGACTTTATAAATTTAGGGGTTGTTCCGCAACAACCGCCGGCAATGTCAACGCCGATTTTTAGAACATCGCTGAGTTTTTCAGCAAAATAGTCATAGTTATCAGAAAAACTGACTCTGTTTCTGATTATATTCGGATAGCCCGCATTGGGGTTTGCAAGTATAAATTTGCCGTTGTTTAAATTAATTTTACTGAAAATTTTACCGATATGTAAAGGTCCGACACCGCAGTTTAAGCCTGTAGCGTCAATTTCTTCAACCAAAGCTGCTTCTGCAATCAGCTTTTTGGCACTTCTGCCCGAACTGCTGTAGCCAAACTGGTTCACGCTGAAACCTACAAGCACAAACGGGCTGTAGTCCTGCTTAATATGTTTTATCACAGGGACAATATCGTCAGTGTCGGAAAAAGTTTCAAAGTTAAGAATTTCAATCCCCTGTTCGAGGAATGTTACGGCAATTTCATAGTACTGATTTTGCACTTCATCACTTTTGAGTGCGGTGTTTGACGGGATAGGGCCGATGTTACCTGCGATAAACACATCTTTATCTTTTGCGGCAACTTTGGCATTTTGCACGGCTGCACGGATGTTACGCTTAACTTCGTCAAGCCCGGACCTGAGCAGTTCGGTATTTGAAGCAAAGGTGTTTGTGCGTATAAGCACCGCACCGCTGTTTATATATTCACGGTGGATGTCAATAACCTTTTGACTTTCCAAAGTATTGGCAGCCTCGGGCATAAGGTCGGTAGAATACTTTTCGGCAAAATATGTGCCGAAAGCACCGTCCGCTATTATTTTGTTATTTTCAAGATATTTACGAATGTTCATATTTTCCTCAATTATGTGATTTACATACTATTATCTATCAAAACGATAGGAATTGCAAGTGTTTTTTAAAATTTTCTTATAAGAAACACTAAATGTACAAAACGGCAAGGTTAATCAGAAAAAAATTCCGAAAAACCCTGCCGTAAAATAAGTATATAGGAGAACTTTTTAGCAAAATGAGTCAACTGACTAAAAGTCAATTTATTGTGAAATCGTGTTGCAATATTGTAAAATTGGGCCTTAATACAATATCTTATTTAACTGCATCGAATGCTTCCTGAAGGTCAAAGAGTATATCATCAATATGCTCTGTACCAATAGAAAGTCTGATTGTGTTAGGCTTAATACCCTGCTCTTCAAGCTCAGCCTCGTTAAGCTGTGAATGAGTTGTTGACGCCGGGTGAATTGCAAGCGACTTAACATCAGCAACATTTGCAAGCAGTGAGAACACCTGAAGATTATCAATAAACTTCTTTGCTGTTTCTTCGTCGCCTTTGATTTCAAATGTGAAGATTGATGCACCGCCGTTAGGGAAGTACTTATCGTATAGATCCTTGTAACCTGACGACTCAAGTGACGGATGGTTTACATTCTCAACCTGCGGGTGGTTTACGAGGAAGTCAACAACCTTCTTTGTATTTTCAGCGTGACGCTCAACTCTGAGAGAGAGGGTTTCAAGACCCTGCAAGAAAATAAATGCGTGGAACGGAGAAATTGTTGCACCTGTATCACGAAGTAAAATTGCTCTGATGTATGTAACAAACGAAGCACCCGGAGCCGCCTCAGTGAACACTGCACCGTGGTATGATTCATTAGGCTCAGAGAACTGCGGGAATTTACCGGAAGCCTTCCAGTCGAACTTACCGCTCTCAATAATTACACCGCCGATTGCTACGCCGTGACCGCCGATGAACTTGGTTGCCGAATGAACAACAATATCTGCACCGTACTCAAACGGTCTGAGCAGGTATGGTGTAGCAAATGTGCTGTCAACCACGAGCGGAATATTGTGTGAATGTGCAAGGTCGGCAATTTTCTGAATATCTATGATATTTGAGTTAGGGTTGCCGAGGGTTTCAATATAAAGAGCCTTTGTGTTCTCGTCAATTGCGTTTTCAAATGAACCTTCTTCATCAGGGTCAACAAAAATTGTTGTAACACCGTAAGTCGGGAGTGTGTGTGCAAGCAGGTTGTATGTTCCGCCGTAGATTGTCTTTGCGGCAACTATATTATCCCCTGCTTTTGTCAGTGCCTGAATTGCATAAGTTACAGCCGCTGCACCTGAAGAAACTGCAAGAGCAGCCGAACCGCCCTCGAGAGCTGCAATTCTTCTCTCGAAAATATCCTGAGTAGGATTTGTGAGTCTGCCGTAGATGTTACCCGGGTCTCTGAGTCCGAATCTGTCAGCAGCGTGCTGACTGTTATGAAAAACATAAGATGTTGTAGCGTAAATCGGAACAGCCCTTGCGTCAGTAACCGGGTCGGCTTCTTCCTGTCCTACATGAAGCTGAAGTGTTTCAAATTTTAAATTTCTTTCATTTAATTTACTCATTTTATAATACCTCTTTCTGATAGATGATTTTAAAAATATTGAATTCCGTTAAACAATCAGAAGAGCATTACATTCGCCCAAACCTATAGTTAGCCCTAAGGAGCTTTCCAAAAATTAATTTCATAATTAACCTCCGTTCAGAAGCCTTACTCTAATTCCCTAAAATCCTAGCGAATATGTAGGATTAATGTGCTATTAATATAACACATAGGATTCTGTTTGTCAACAGTGATTTTTAAAAAATTTCAAAAATTTTTTTAAATTATAAAACCTGACGCCCCGCTTTTGTGTCTTTTTATATGTAAGGATAAAAAGCGTTTAAAGAGTGTCATTATCTATTTATCCAAAAATTTTAAAAACAATAAACATTAACAGCCCCTTAACGCACTCTTTAATATAAAGCTACACCGCACTGAGTAACCAAAACCAGTGCGGTGTTTGCATTTTATTTTGATAAAGCCTCAATAGCTGTGTTGATCAGGGCGATTTTCTCCCTTTCTTTCTCAGCCTGTCCTTTTATTTTTTCAATAACCTTTTCAGGGGCTTTGCTCATAAAGCCGGGGTTGTTTAGCTTGCCTTCGTCCTGTGCAAGCATTTTTTCAACCTGTTTAAGCTCCTTGTTAAGTCTTTTCAGCTCGGCTTCTTTATCAACAAGCTCGTTCATAGGAATGTAAATTTTTGCACTGCCTGTAACAACTGTAACCGCACCGTCAATCTCAAAGCTTTCACCAATCTCAACCTCGCTGGCTGAGGCAAGCTTAATAAAGAATTTTTCGCCGTTTGCATAAATTTGCGGAATATTTGTTGCAATGTAAAGCTTTGCCTTCTTTGACGGCGGAACATTCATCTCGTTACGCTGTGTACGGATTGCGGTGATTGCCTCCATGACCTTTTTCATCTCGTCAGCTTCGGCAGGGAAGTCAAGCTCAGGTGTATATTCAGGGTACTTTTCAAGCATAACAGTTTCGCCGTTGGTATCGTGAGGTATTGTCTGCCAGATTTCCTCGGTAATGAATGGCATAAACGGATGCAGGAGTTTCAGAATTTTGTCGAGAACATAGAGCAGAACCTGCCTTGCGTTTTGTGCGGTTTCGCCCTCGCTCTGAAGCCTTGCCTTGCAAAGCTCAATGTACCAGTCGCAGTAGCTGTTCCAAATGAAATCGTACAGCTTTTGAACGGCTATGCCCAACTCGAATTTTTCGAGGTTTTCATTAATCTCCTTAGACACCTTGTTCAAGGCGGAAAGTATCCATTTATCCTCGGTTTCAAGGGTTTGAGGCAATGCGTTTTTAACATCAAACGCATCAATATTCATATGAACAAAACGGCTTGCATTCCACAGCTTGTTTGCAAAGTTTGAGCATGCCTCTATTCTTTTTTCGGAATAACGAATATCGTTACCCGGTGAGTTGCCGGTTACAAGCAGAAAACGCAGTGCGTCGGCACCGTATTTTTCGATAACTTCTATCGGGTCAGGTCCGTTGCCCAGCGACTTTGACATTTTTCTGCCAAGCTCGTCACGCACAATACCGTGAATAAACACAGTGTCAAACGGTGCTTTGCCCATATTTTCTATACCTGAGAAAATCATTCTTGCAACCCAGAAGAAGATAATATCGTAAGCGGTTACAAGTGTGTTTGTAGGATAAAAATACTCCAGCTCAGGTGTTTTTTCAGGCCAGCCCAGTGTAGAAAACGGCCACAGTGCAGAGCTGAACCAAGTATCGAGGGTATCTTCATCCTGATGCAGATGTGTGTGACCGCAAGCAGGACATTTTTCGGGTGCGGATTTTGCAACGGTTACTTCACCGCACTCGTCACAATAATACGCAGGGATTCGGTGTCCCCACCAGAGCTGTCTTGAAATACACCAGTCCTTGATGTTTTCCATCCAATTGTAATAAACTTTGTCAAAACGCTCAGGGATAAACTTGGTTTCGCCCTCTCTGACTGCCTTAATAGCAGGCTCTGCGAGGGGCTTCATCTTTACAAACCACTGCTTTGAAACCATCGGTTCAATGGTGGTGTGGCAGCGGTAGCAAGTGCCTACATCGTGAGTCAAATCCTCAACCTCTTTGAGAGCACCGCAAGCCTTTAAGTCCTCAAGGATAGCCTCTCTTGCCTGAACTGTTGTCATACCTGCATATTTACCGCAGTCAAGCACCTCAGGCTCGTTTTCGGCAAGATTGCCCTTTGCCTTAAGCTCCTTATATTTTTCAACATCCTCTGCACCTGTCATATGACCGTCATAGGTAAAACAGCGGACAATCGGCAGGCTGCAACGCTGACCCACCTCAAAGTCGTTAGGGTCGTGTGCCGGGGTAATTTTAACAACGCCTGTACCCTTTTCCATATCTGCGTGTTCGTCACAGACAATAGGGATTTCTTTATTAAGAAGCGGAAGAATAACATGACAGCCGTGAAGGTGCTTGTAACGCTCGTCATCCTTGTTGATGGCAACGGCTGTATCGCCAAGCATAGTTTCCGGACGGGTTGTGGCAATCTCAAGATATTCGCCTGTTTCTTTAACCTTATAGAGCAAATGCCAGAAGTGACCCTGCTGTTCTTCGTACTCAACCTCTGCGTCAGAAATCGAGGTACAGCAGTGCGGGCACCAGTTGACCATTCTGTTGCCACGGTAGATTTTGCCGTTTTCATAAAGATTTACAAAAACCTCTTTAACAGCATTTGAACAGCCCTCGTCCATTGTAAAGCGTTCACGCTCCCAGTCACAGCTTGAGCCAAGCTTGCGGAACTGCTTTGTGATTTTTCCGCCGTACTCTTTTTTCCATTCCCATGCACGCTCGAGGAATTTTTCTCTGCCAATATCATCCTTGGTGATGCCTTCATTACGCATAGCCTCAACAATTTTAGCCTCGGTTGCAATTGAAGCGTGGTCTGTACCCGGCAGCCAAAGTGCAGAGTAACCTGACATTCTCTTCCAACGGATGATAATATCCTGGAGAGAAAGGTCAAGTGCATGACCGATGTGCAGCTGACCTGTTATGTTCGGCGGCGGCATAACTATTGTATAAGGCTTTTTTTCCTTATCGGGAACAGCATGAAAGTAGTTACCTTTCAGCCAGAATTCATATATTTTTTCCTCAAAATCTTTTGGGGTATAGGCTTTAGCCATTTCTTTTGCCATTATATTCTCTCCTTCACGGCAATGTTTTTTGCATTAACTACCTTTATTATCGCATTTATATAAAAAAATGTCAATATCTGCGTCAGCTCTTGCTTTCAGCCTTGGCAGCTTCACGGGCGGTGCGGAATTCAATTTTTTTCCTCTTGTATCTATAAAGGATATTTTTAGCCCATTCACGGTCAATTGTAAGAAAACCCTTTAATGCTCTGTCTTTTTCGGCAAGGTCGTCCACAATCGCAAGGCTTTTGCTGTAGATTTCTAGCCGGACAGACTGTATGTACGGCTCTTTTTCTATTCCAATAAGGAAAGTGAAGCCCATGGTGTTGCTCTCACGGTCGTACATAGAAAGGTACCCCTCGGTAACCTCACGAATATCCAACTTTCGTGCAACGCTTTGGCTTATGGCAAGCTTTGTCATTTCAACCGCCATATCGTCAAGACCGTTTTCAAAGATGAAAAGCTTTTCACGGAAAGTATTGAAGTCGGGTGCGAGGCGTTTGCGTATGCCCTTGAGGTTTGCAAACTCCTCTTCAAGCTCGCTGTCGGCAAGCTGAAAACGGTCAACACCCGGAATCAGATAAATCATAAACCGCTTTTTCATATCATTATACAGCATAGGGTACGACAGCATAACCTCGTGACCACAGCTGTGGCAACGCCAGCGGAAGAGGTTTTCTTCCAGAATTTCGTTCCTCAGGTGCGGATGGTTAGTTGCGTTTATGCTTGTATATAACTTACCCTGTGTAACTTGGCTGCACTTAGGGCAGATAATTTCTTTTATAACTTTATTTTGCAATGCACTGCCTCCTTTGCAGGCGTAATAATATATTAATTGTATTATAAATGTAAAATATAAGCAAGTAAATTTTGAAAATTTATTGATTTTACTCTCAAAATCTGCTTTAATAATAGTATAGATTATTGTATAGATAAAGAAGGTTTTTATTATGAAGAAAGACTTTAAAACTTTTTCGGCAGATGTTCAACATATCGGCAACAGCGGATGTGTAATAATAAGGCAGATGGCAAACGGAGTAAAGGATAAACTCTACACCGCAGCACATCTTCGTACACTACGCCGTATGATGAAAAACGACTCAGATGTTATAAATAAAGCGTACCAGTCGCTGGGCAGGAATTACTATGACAGCCTCACCGACGAGGAAAAACAGCTTCCGAAAAACAAAGTGTTGTGCGATATTATCGAAAAGAGCAAAAAGCGTATCAACAAGGCAAATATACTATATATGGAAACTGCCCTTGGCGAGGACTTTAACTTTGAGAGCACTCCTGACATTGAAAAAGAGCTTGAAGCCGATGATTTTAAGGAATACACCGTTGAGGTAAAGTCCGATGAAATCGCACAGGAGGACTCGTTCTGATAAATGGAAGTAAAGTATAACAACATTTTTGACGCCCACTGCCACTATGATGACGAGTGGTTTGACGGTGACAGAGAAAGCATAATTTCTGCTCTGCCCCAAAAAGGGGTTTGCGGTGTGCTTACAAATGCAACAGACCTTGAAAATGTTAAAACCGTAATCGACCTTTGCGAACGCTATCCCTATGTTTACGGAACGGCGGGAATCCACCCCGAATGCCTTGAAAAACTGCCGCCGAATGACTTTATAAACCAGATTGAAAAACTCTGCAAACACAATAAAATTGTAGCAATCGGCGAAATCGGGCTTGACTACCACTGGGACATCCCCAAAGAAAAGCAAATGCCGATAGTCAAGGCTCAGCTTGAGCTTGCCAAAGAGCTTGATATGCCGGTTGTTTTTCACGACAGAGAAGCACACGGCGACACAATGGAGCTTTTGCGTTATTATCAGCCAAAAGGGCTTTTGCACTGCTACAGCGGAAGTGTTGAAATGCTGAAAGAGGTTGTTAAACTCGGCTTGTCAATTTCGCTGGGCGGTGTTGTAACATTCAAAAACGCAAGGGTGCCTGTTGAGGTGGCAAAGGCTGTTCCGCTTGATAAATTATTATTGGAAACCGACGCACCGTATCTTGCCCCGGTTCCTCACCGTGGCAAGCGTAACGACAGCTCGCTCATTGCATACACGGCAGAAAAAATCGCAGAGCTGAGAGGTATGGATACCCAAAAGCTGATTGATATTACAACCGAAAACACAAAAAGTTTGTTTAAAATTTGTTAGGCTTAAACATTTTTATCAATCGGATTTCTGATGATAACATCTTTAAAATCAACAGGCTCAATGCCGTAGAGTGCAAGCTCGTTCTGACATTCCTCATAAATATCCATTCTGAGCAGTGCTTTGGGGTTGTGGGCGTCAAAGCCAAGCACCACACGGTTGCCAACCTCTGAGGCAATTTTCCAGAACAGAGGATTAGGATAACACTTTTTGTTTACATAACCCAAGATATTGTACTCCAGCGGAATTTTAAGCTTTTTGGCATATTTGCAAAGTTTTGCCATCTGCTTATTATAATAATCAACATTGCCCTTGTAGTTGACAATATCGGGGTGGGCAATATATGTGAAAACGCCCTTGTCTATGCCCTCTATAACCTGATCGACATAACGCTTGACAAATAGCTCGTCACGGTTTTCATAAGCTGAGTAATAGGAGTTTTGGTCATACTCATTGCCGATAAAATGCTGACCCATAATCAGATAGTCAAGCTCCAACGGCTTGATAAACTCCATAAACCTGCGGTAGGTTTTAGGGTAATACTCGGTTTCAAAACCGAGTAAAATTTTTATATCCGAAGCATACTCCTTTTGAAGCTGACGGACGCTGTTCACATAGTCCTCAGCAAGCTCGGGTCTCATTCTGAAATAGCTGTAGTAGTCAGTATCAGGAAAAAACTGCGGACAGTGGTCAGAAAATCCCAAAACCGAAATCCCTGCTTTTATGGCATTTTCAACATATTCCCTATCCTCACCTACAGCATGGTTACACCTGACTGTATGGGTATGAAGATTATATATCATAAAATACTCCTTCCAAAAAAGCCTTCCAAATGCGGAAGGCTTTTATTTTTTTAAACGGTTTGTTTCTTTAACTTTTTAGCCGATTTGCCGTTGTTTTCATCAAAAAGTATTTTTAAGAAAATCGGTGCAACTATGGTTGTGATAACAACAACAATAACAAGCGGGCCAAACAGATCCTTATCCATCAATCCGCAAGCGGCACCTTTGTTTGCTACGATAAGGGCAACTTCACCTCGTGAAATCATTCCCGCACCAATCTGAAAACTTTCTTTGCCTGAGTAACCGCAAATTTTACCGCCCAACGCACAGCCGAAAAACTTACTTGCCACAGCCATAATCGTAAGCAAAATTGAAAATATAATAAGGTTTGTGCTGAGCGATGGAACCTCTATATTAAGACCTATTCCCGCAAAGAAAATAGGCGAAAGGAACATATACGAAAGTGTGGAAAATCTGTCTTCTAAATATCTTTTGCTCTTTGTCATAGACAGAACCAGACCTGCCAGGTACGAGCCTGTAATATCTGCAACTCCAAAGAAAACCTCCGCACAAAAAGCGGTAATCAAACAGTACACAAACGCAATAATAACATGCCTTCTCTTGTCACGCTTGTTTCTCTTGTTCATCCACTTAAACAGGATAAACATTAATACACCTACGGCAACAGCAAATACAAAGAAAAGTAAAATCTTAATCAATACAAAGAAAATATTTACGCTGTCGTCTGCAAAAGAAGTAATGATTGTAAGTGCGATAATTCCAAGAATATCGTCAATAATTGCCGCTCCAAGTATAGCACTGCTTGCAGGCGAGCTTAGTTTGCCCATCTCTTTAAGTGTTTCAACCGTTATAGATACCGAAGTAGCTGTGAGAACTACACCGATGAATATTGACTTTAACATCTTAACCTGAGAACCGCCGTCAATAAAGAAGAACGCTGTGCCTGCACCGAGGATAAGCGGTACAATAACACCTATAAGTGCAATGAGAAATGACGCTTTTCCGCATTTTTTCATTTCCTGAACATCGGTTTCCAAGCCTGCACTAAACATCAGGACGATAACGCCGATTTCTGAAAGCATACCAAAAATTTTATCCGAAGCAGCCGCCGACGAGAAAAATCCGTTCACCGCCGAAACTCCCATAATTCCGTTTACCAGCGGACCCAGAATAACACCCGCAAGCAAGGCACCGACAACCTGCGGCATTTTTACCCTTTTGCTAACAAGCCCCAGCAATTTTGTTCCCAATAAAATTGCTGCAAGTACAATAAGATAATTATACTCATTCCAGCTTTCCATATTAATTATTTCCATTTATTCTCATACCTCCCTATAGTAAATCGACTTACTATATATAATGTATGCTTGTTCTGCATAACAAGCTTCCAAAATACCCCTTACATTATATAACGAATTCTCTGAATTGTCTAGCAAAATAAGGTATTAAAACAGAATTTTAAAACAGCGTTACAATGTTACATACAAATTACAACAATGTAATTTTCTGTGCAAGAATAACTACAATTCTGTAAGCTCTAATCTTGCGATTATATGCGGTTTTTTGAAGAATGTAAATAAATAATCGGCTTTTTCTGCATAACCACAAATTACAAAGTTGTTACAAAGGAAAATCATCACTTTGCACAGATAAATTTGTCACATTTTTCTTATAAAGAATTAAAATGTGAAATTTATTTTTCTAACAATCTGATTGTTTGTGCAAATTATATAAATTTGCATACGGCATTATGTTTGACATAACTAAACTTCGGTGTTATACTGGCAACCATGGGACACAGAAGTTGCCCAACAAACACAAAATCTAACGAAAAGGAGAGTTGTTTATTTATGGCTAACAAGGGCTTGTCAAGAAAAGCACTGGCAACAACAGCAATAGCAGCAGCACTTGCAGCTACAATAATAACGGCTTCGGCACTTGACGATTCAGCTGATGGCAGCGCAGCAAATAACGATACTCTTTCCACTTCAGCGATTAACACAGATAACATTTTGGATCAGGCAGGTATTCAGCTAAGCAGTGATGACGAGGTAATCCGTACAGACAACAATGGTGCGGTAAGTATGACAATCCTCAAGGCTTTTCCTGTAGAAATTGATTACAACGGACAAACCACTTCAGTAACAGTAACAAAGGGTACCGTTGCCGATGTTCTCAACGAGGCAGGCATCACCCTAAAAGAAGGCGAAAAAGTAACACCTTCACTTGAAACCGAGGTTGACAAAGATACTGTTATCAAGATTGATAACAGTGTTGAAGTTCAGATTACTTTGCTTGGTGTTCAGGACACATACAATGTGCCGGCAGGTACAGTCCGTGAAGCACTTGAAAGCATTGGTGTTGAAGTTGACAAATACGATAAAATCAACTTTGACCAAGATGAAGAAATTTATGACGGTATAGAAATCGTATATACCGATGTTGAAATTGAAAAAGTAACAAAGACCAAGGTTGTTGACTTTAAGACCAAAACCGTTTATGATGACAGCCTTGCACAGGGCAAGACAAAAATCAAAACATACGGCTCTGAGGGCGAAAAAGAAGTTGTTTTAAAGCAAACCTATGAGGACGGCGAGCTTGTTGACACAGAGGAGGTTTCTTCTGAAATCACAAAGAAGCCTGTAACTCAGGTTGAGGTCGTAGGCACAAAGAAATCCACTCCAAAAACTACAAAACCGTCAACCTCTGCATCCGGCTCAAATTCTTCAAGTTCTTCGGGCGGAAACACCTTTGTTGATAACAACGGCAACACGGTTTCATATTCACAGTTGCTAACCGGTTCAGGTACAGCCTACACTGCCCCGGCAGGTTCAGGCACAGCAACAGGTGTTACGGTTTCGGTAGGTTGCGTTGCTGTTAATCCTAACATTATTCCGTACGGAAGCAAACTTTACATAACTTCAACAGACGGAAGCTATGTTTACGGCTATGCTACAGCAGTTGACACCGGCGGAGCACTTATGGACGGTTCGGCACTGGTTGACTTGTTTATGGATACATATGACGACTGTGCAAAGTTCGGCAGAAAAAATGTTAATGTTTATGTATTAAATTAATTTATTAATCGGGCAAGGTCTTCCCCTGCCCGATATTATTTTATAATTTTGTAGGTTTGTCAATGATTAGTTACACATTAAGAAAAAACAACTTCGCCGGTATCAAGGAAGTGTTTAAGGAACTCTCTCGGAGACTTCCATCCGAGCGGACGCATAGGAAAATTATTGTATTTTCTGCTGTGAACA
>JAFTGC010000013.1 GCA_017458105.1 Ruminococcus sp.
CCAAAATTTACATTTAAACAGAAGAGTACAGGTAAAGTTCTGAAAAAGAATGTTGATTATACTGTAAAATATTATAATAATATAATCCCAGGTGAAGCTGTTGCTGTAGTAACGGGAAAGAAAAACTATTTTAGACTTGGTCAAAAGATATATTTTAAAATAGTTCCTGAAAAGGCAAAAACATTATCGTTTTATGATTATGATGATCGTGCATCTGTTTACGGTAGCTATGATTGCACTTATGCCGAGTATGAAATAATATATAGTACAGATAAAGACTTTAAAAATTATAAAAAAATTATAGACAGATATCCTGAAATTGTTAATTCGGATAATATTAAAACATATTATGTAAAAATGAGAGCAATAGTTAATTGTAATGGTTTGAACAGAAGTTATGTATATTTTGATAAGGAAACTATGGAATATGATTATACTTTGAATTACACTCTAAAGGGCAGATGGAGCGATGTAGTTTCGTATAGCTTTAAATAGTTTTTGTTTTATCAAAAATTATGCTGAAAATAATCAAAAAAATCTGTTTTTATATTGACAAAACATAGGTCATTGGTTATAATATTATTTGGTCGAGGAAGGTGTATTTATGATTCTTGATTTAAAAGATGTTTTTCTTCAAGATGGAAGCAGAAAAAACTTTGAATACTCCTTTTCAATGTCTGATACAGAAATCGGTGGAGTTTATCCATTCGTTTCGCCTGTTATGGTAAAAGGCGAAGCAACAAACAAAGCCGGGCTTGTCGACATTACATTTGATGTAAGTTTTAATTATCGGCGTCCTTGCGACAGGTGTACTGAGGAAGTCGAAAGGTCATTAAATTACCAGCTTGTTCATCGCTTGGCTGTTTCGTTACAGGGTGATGAAAATGACGATTACATCGAGGTGCCCGATTATACACTTGATATTGATGAGCTCATAGCTACCGATATTATTTTGGACTTGCCTGTTAAGTTCCTCTGCAGTGAGGAATGTAAGGGTATTTGCTCTACTTGTGGTAAGAGCCTTAATGGCGGTGACTGTGGCTGTTCTAAGGTTGAGGTTGACCCTCGACTGGAAGAATTGAAAAAATTACTTAATTAATAAATATTTTACCGGAGGGATAATAATGGCAGTACCAAAGAGAAAGCATTCACATGCTAGAAAAATGAAGAGAAGATCCAATGTTTGGAAGTTAGATGTTCCGGCTCTTTCAATTTGCCCAACTTGCGGCGAATACAAGGCTCCTCACAAGGTTTGTAAAAACTGCGGCACATACAGAGGCAGACAGGTTATTGTTAAGGAAGCCGAATAATTTTTGAAGAACAGGCGGATTAATTTCCGCCTTTTTTTATGTTGTTGCCTTATTATAAAATTTGATGCCTTGCGGAGTGACAGCCGGCAGTTTTTTAAAAGGTAATATAGTAAAAGGAGGAAGTATGTCAACACCGATAGTAGCCATTGTTGGCAGACCAAATGTTGGTAAATCAACATTATTCAACAAGTTAATAGGTGAAAGGCTTTCAATTGTAGATGATACACCTGGTGTTACAAGAGATAGAATTTACGGTGAATGTGAGTGGAACAACAGGAAAATTCGCGTTATAGACACCGGCGGTATTGAGCCATATTCAGACGATATTATTTTAAAGCAGATGAGGCGTCAGGCTGAGCTTGCAATTGACACAGCCGATGTTACCATCCTTGTTACAAGTGTCCGTGACGGTGTTGTGGCTACGGATGAAGAAGTGGCACAAATGCTTCAAAAAAGCGGAAAACCCGTTGTTCTTGCTGTCAATAAGTGCGACAGAATTGGTGAAACTCCTGCCGAGTTTTACGAATTTTACAACCTTGGGCTTGGCGAGCCTATACAGCTTTCTTCTGTTCACGGAACAGGCACGGGTGACCTTCTTGACGCAGTGTTTGAATACCTGCCCGACAAAAATGAGGATGAAGAGGATGACGAGGTGATTTCGGTTGCCGTTATCGGTAAACCAAATGTAGGTAAATCATCTCTCATAAATTATATTACAGGCGAAAATCGCTGCATAGTTTCTGATATTGCAGGAACAACCAGGGATAGCGTAGATACAGTCATCGAGAACAGCCACGGCAAATTTAATTTTATTGACACAGCCGGAATGAGAAGAAAAGCCAGAGTTTATGACCAAATTGAGCGTTACAGCATTCTCCGTGCTCAAATGGCTATTGACCGCTGCGATGTATGCGTTATTATGATTGATGCAGAAGTTGGCTATACCGAACAAGACAGCAAGGTTGCAGGTATGGCGGTTGAAGCAGGTAAGGGTTGTATAATCGCAGTCAACAAATGGGATGCAATCGAAAAAGAAACAAATACTATGAGCAACTTTCGCAAGACACTTGACAGAGAGTTTGCTTTTATGAGCTATACACCGTATGTGTTTATTTCGGCAAAAACCGGTCAGCGGGTTGAACAGCTCTTTGAATTGATTAAGACTGTTTCCAATAACAACGCCATGAGAATACGCACAGGTATGCTTAACGATTTGCTCAACCTCGCTACAACCAGAGTTCAGCCACCAACAGACAAAGGCAGAAGATTGAAGATTTTTTATTGTACTCAAGCGTCTGTCAAGCCCCCTACATTTGTTTTTTTCTGTAATAATAAGGAGCTTTTCCATTTTTCATATCAAAGATATTTGGAAAACCGAATTCGTGAATCCTTTGGGTTAGAGGGAACTCCGATTAGGATTGTAATAAGAGAACGAGGGGAGAAAAACTAATGATTCACGATATACTTTTAGCTGTGTTCCCTGCATTTATTTCCGCCGTTGTGGCGTATTTGTTGGGCTCAATAAATACGGCGATTATCGTCACAAAAATTGTTACAAAGGGCGGTAACATCAAGGAAATGGGCAGCGGAAACGCAGGATTTACTAATGTTCTCCGTTGTGTGGGTAAAGTACCGGCTATTGTTACCATAATTTGTGACTTTTTAAAAGCAGTTGTTGCGGTTTTGCTTTCTGTATTGATTTTTTACCTGTTTGATTTAGTAATGGGATTGAACGACAGCTATATTACGGTGATTATGTACATTGCAGGTTATTTCTGTATTTTGGGGCATATGTTTCCTGCTTATTTCCATTTCAAGGGAGGTAAGGGTGTTGTTGCCGCTATTGGAATGATTTGTGTGCTTGACTGGAGAACATTTTTAATTGTACTCGGATTGTTTTTAATAATTTTTTCGATTACCAAAATCATCTCCGTAGGGTCGTTGTTGGGTGCATTGCTATACGGACCGATTACTTTTGCAGTAACTTACTTTTTTGATTATAAACCTGCAATCGGAACAACCAATGAGATAAGCTTTGCTTATGTTATGGTAATTTCTTGTATAGCACTGCTTGCAGGACTAACTGTAATAGTTAAACACCACGAGAACATTAATCGAATTTTCCACGGTGAAGAAAAGAAAATCACCGCAAAGAAAAAGGAAAATTGAAAAAATGAAGAGGCTGTATCCGACCTGGGTCGGATACAGCCTCTTAGCTTATACAGATTTACAAGGGGGTAAGTTGTTAGCAATATTTCGTGTGTTCTTTTTTTAACTCGTTTCTGCCATAATTATACAGCCAAAAATTCATTAAATCAATATACATTAAATGAACTTTAAGTAAACAATTTGTTAATTGTCGGCATTTTGAAACATTTCATCAACCTTAATCATAATTGCATTTTCAACTCGTCTTCGATGAAGCTCACAGCTTAGATTGCATGTTCCGGTAATCGCCCCTGTTGTGTGGTATGCGTTTGCCGAGCATCCTCCTGAGCAGTACAGCTTTGCAAAGCAATCCTGACAAGCTTCTCGTGAATAAACATTGCACAGCTTAAATTCATTGATAATTTTTTGGTTATGTACTCCGTCAAAAACATTGCCCAGTAAAAATTTTTTATCTCCAACAAATTGGTGGCAAGGGTAGAGGTCGCCCCACGGAGTAACAGCCATATAGTCCGTGCCTACTCCACAGCCCGAAATTCTTTTGTAAATACAAGGGCCGCCCTCAAGGTCAATCATATAGTGGAAGAAGGTGAAGCCTTTGCCCTCGCGGTTGCGTTTGCACATTTCTTTGGCAAGCAGATCGTACTGCTCTTTAAGAACAGGTAAATCTTCATCGGTTAAGGCGTAATCCATCTTTGGGTCTGCAACAACCGGTTCCATTGCCAGCTGTTCAAAGCCAAGGTTTGCCATATGCAAAATATCCTTTGAAAAATCCGTGTTATAGTGCGTGTATGTTCCACGAATGTAGTAGCCCTGTTGGTTTCTCGCTTTTGCCATTTTTTGAAATTTAGGAAGAATCAGATCGTAACAACCCTTGTTGTTTTTTGAAACTCTCATTCTGTCGTTTGTTGACTTTCGTCCGTCAAGTGAAAGTACAACATTGTAACACTCACGGTTTGCCCACTCCATAACTTCGTCATTTAGTAAAACACCGTTTGTTGTAAGAGTGAATCGAAAATTTTTACCTTTTTCTTTCTCAATACTGCGAGCATAGGCGACAAGCTCCTTTACAACATTGAAATTCATCAACGGTTCGCCGCCGAAAAAGTCAACCTCAAGGTTACGCCTTGTTCCGCTATGCTCAATCAGATAATCCAAAGCCTGCTTGCCGACCTCAAAGCTCATAAGTGAGCGGTCGCCCTTGTATTCACCCTCGCCTGCAAAGCAGTACTTACAGCATAGGTTGCAGTCATGGGCAATATGCAGGCACATAGCTTTGAGAAATGTTGGGCGAGCCTGAATGTTAAGCTCAAGGTTGCGGAACTTATCCTCGGTAAAAAGTTTACCGTCAGCTTTCAGTTGTTCAATATCGGAGAAAATTTCCTCAACATCTGCTTTTGTTACATCGGGGTAATCTTCAAGAGTTTCGGTTATTATTTCGTTTTTACTTTTTTTTTCGTATTTTTTTATTACATCAAAGGCTACCTCATCAACAGCGTGAACCGACCCTGAGTTACTGTCCAACACAATATTGTAGCCGTTATTTTTATAACAATGTACCATAAAAATTCCTCACAACAAAAATCGCCATAGGAAACCCCTACGGCGACCTTCAAACCAATAGTTTTACTTTGTAGCCTTAAGTGCCTCGCACTGCTGGTTAGCAATACCGCAAGAAGTTTTGCATGCTGACTGGCAAGATGTCTGACATTCGCCGCAGCCACCCTTCTTTGCAGATTCAGTAAGGTTCCTTGTGCTAACTGTCATAATTCTTTTCATCGGGCAGTTACCTCCTTAATTTCTTATAATTACATTTTAACCTATTTTTTTCTATGTGTCAATAGTACATTCTATCTTATAGGGAAGTTTGTCGCTTTCGCTGATTATATTTATGTTGTTTTGCAACATTGTAACAATACTTTCGGTCACTTTACGGCTGATAAGCTCACCCGGAACGATAATCGGTACCCCCGGTGGATATGCGTAGATGTATTCGGCAGAAATTCTGCCCACCGAATCTTCAATAGGCACTCCCTCGTGACCGAGCAATTCCGTTGCATATGCTGAAATTTTATACTCGGGAACAGTCAGCTTAATCGTATGTTTAGATTTTTTCAGATAAAGACCGTTGTCAATCTCAATAAGAGCATTTTTCAGTTTTATAAAACCCTCGTCCGTATCGTTTATGCTTGTCATTGCGATTATGTAGCCGAGTGCCGACATTTCCGTTTCTATATTATATTTGTTACGCAGAATACTTTGGAGCTCAGAGCCGTTAATATTGGAGCGGTTTGTCAGTATAATCAGCTTGCCTCTGTCAAAGCCAAAGCTACCGTCACCTTCCCAAATTTTAAGATGCTTAAGTTGTGCGTTAATTTTGTAAAAATTATCAAGCCGAGCGATATAGTCGGCAAAGAGTTTTTCGCCGTTTTTTAAAAGATTGTTAAAACATTCATCAATTGAAGCCATCATCAGGTAGTTTGGGGAAGAGGTCTGAAAGGTCTGATAACGCTTGCGGAGTATTTCTTTGCTGACACGGTCTGAACATATATGCAGAAGTGCGGTGCCTGTGAGAGAGGTGAGGGTTTTGTGGGTACTGTGTATGACAAGGTCAGCCGAACAGTCAACAGCCGATTTTGGAAAATACTCGCTGAATTTCATGTGACTGCCGTGTGCTTCATCAACAATGAGTATGGCGTTGTGAGTGTGACAAACTTTTGCTATACTCTCAACATCACTTACCACACCTTCGTAGGTTGGAGAAGTCAGCACCACTGCTTTAATTTTTGAATTGGCAGAGAGAACTTTTTCAACTTCATTTGGAATAATGCTCAGGTTGATTTCGCTCTCAACATTCGGTTGAATGTAGTGGGGAATAAGCCCCCAGAGTGAAATTGCATTATAAACAGACTTGTGGCAGTTTCTTGCCACTAAAATTTCGTCCCCTTTGTTCGTGGCAGATGTTATTGCAGTGAGGATTCCGCTTGTACTTCCGTTTACAAGTAAAAGGCTTTGTTTTGTGCCGTAAATTCTTCTTATTTTATTTTGCAATTCTGCAAGAATTCCATTGGGGTGGTATAAGTTATCAAGTCCTTCAACCTCAGTATAGTCAAATCGGTTTATTGCATTGCCAAACCGCTTGTGTCCCGGCATATGAAAGGGATAAATCCCGCTGTTGTTGTATTTTTCAAAATAATTGTACATAAGGTTTTGTAATTATTTTTTAAACTTAGAAAAAAATCCTTTTTTTTCATAAGGTGCAGAGGTTGCAGAGATAAACTTGTAGCCTGTCTTTTCAACCTCAGACTTTAGCTTTTCTTCATCAAGTGCTTCGTCAGAGATTATAACGGTTTCTCCTTTAGCGTGTGACGAGTTAACCTTTTTTATATTAAAGTTGTTGCGAATTGCGTCATTCATATGTGACTCGCACATACCGCACATCATTCCGTCAATTTTTACTTTTGTTTCAATCATTAATATCACCCTTAATTTATTGCTCAGGAACCGCTGATAAAATCCATGTGTTTATATCAGTGATTCCCTATATAAGTATATACAAAAACAGCGGAAATTTCAAGACTAGTATTTATAGTGATTTATGTACGATTTTAAGTGCTCAATGTATCGGCGGCTGATTTCGTCAGGAGGCCGGGATTCACTGCGTATGTAGCCGATTTCCATAAATTCGTCACTTATAAGCGGAATGGATATTATGTTATCTCCGTTAAGGTCGCTGCTTAAGATTCCCGAAGAAATAGTGTAACCGTCAAGTCCGATAAGCAAGTTAAACAGTGTTGCTCTATCGGTAACTACAATATTTTTGGGACTGTCAACTGTGCTGTGAAGTTCCTCCGAAAAGTAGAAAGAGTTACTCAGCCCCTGTTCGTAAGTAAGCCGTGGGTACGGACTGAGTTCTTCAAGTGTTACCACCGATTTTTTTGCAAGAGGATTGTTACGGCTGACAAACACATGAGGTTTGGCTGTAAAAAGCGGATGAAATTTTATATCTGAATTTTGAAGCATACGCAGGAGTACCTCACGGTTAAAATTGCTTATGTACAAAATCCCGAGTTCGCTTCGCATTGTGCGAACATCCTCAATTATGTTTTGAGTTTGCGATTCTCGCAGCGAAAATTCATATTTATTCTTTCCGTATTCCCTCACAAGCTCTACAAAGGCATTGACAACAAAAGCATAGTGCTGTGACGAAATTGCAAATACTCTGCGAGTGGGGGGCGAGCTTTTGTACTGCTGTTCAAGCAGGCTTGCCTGCTCTATAACCTGCCGTGCATATGAGAGGAATTTTGTACCGTCTTCCGACAGATAAGCACCACGGTTATTGCGGTAAAAAATTGTTATGCCCATTTCTTTTTCCAGATCCGAAACTGCTTTGGACAGGCTGGGCTGAGAAATAAACAGCTTTTGTGCGGCGGTTGAAATTGAACCGCACTCAGCTATCTGAATAACATATTTTAGTTGTTGTAAAGTCATAGTGTTTCCTTAATTATTACTCGTAAATGTGTAAGCTTTCTTCCAGTTTCTTAATTTTGTTATTATATCGTTTTATAATTCTGCTCAGTTTAAAAATCATAATAAAGTCAACCATTGTTGCAATAAATAAAAATATCATCATAACTGTGTCACCTGAGAAAAAGTTTGTATTTAGAACATAGTCAAGCATTTTAACGGTACAAAAAACGCATCCGATACCGCTTAGTAAAAACAAAATCATTGCTCCCCGTACGGAATGAATTTTGCATTGATTGAGCCTGATTTTTGAACGGCTGTCGCTGACAAATTCCTCTGTTACTTCACTTTTTTTGCCTGTGAGATAGATAATTTCCGTAATGCCGTCAAGTTTATGAGGAACAATTTCGTAACCGCACTGTTTGGCAAAATCGGCAACCTCTTTGATTTTGTCAACTTTCTCAGCATGTAAAACAGTGACGTATTCACAAGACTCTGTTTTTACAAACTGATAAAGACAGCCAAGGGTTACTGAAACAAGCTTCCAGCCTTTTTTATTCATACTGTTAATGAAGTTTATCTCCTTGTCCAAATCTACAAAAATCTTAAATTTAGTTACCGTTTGTTTACTCATTGTTTACCTCCTAAAATCTGTTTTCCGTTGTTTACAAGTTCTTCAAGTCTTTCAAGTTCATTGTTAAGAGCGGTTGTGCCCGATTCGGTTATGATATATTCCTTTTTTGAGTTGTTGTTTGAGTACTCACTAATCAGCCCTTTTGAAAGTAGATTACTGATAGCACCATAGAGGGTCCCTGCCCCAAGGTTTAGTCTGCCGTTGGTTAGTTTAGACACATTCTGCATAATTCCGTACCCATGAAGTGGCTGTTTAACGGACAGCAAAATGTAATAAACAGCTTCTGTAAGCGGTTGGATTTTTACGCCCATATACAAAACTCCTTTCGTTATCCGATATATCAGCTAACGATATATCGGATTATGTAACGATTATATCGTCATACGGTATATTTGTCAATAGTTTTTAAAAAAAATCGTGCCGTTTCGGGCACGATTTTAAATGTTAATATGTATGTTCGCAGATCTCGTGTATTTTATCACGCAAAATCTGAAAGTCCCTGAAAGCTTCGGGCTTTCGCCTTGGGTCACGCAAAACAGCGGCAGGGTGCAGCATTGCCATCATCAAAACTCCGCTCTTTTCAAAGAAAATGCCGTGTTCTTTGGTTATTTTTATATCCGGCTTGATAATTTTTGCAGCAGCTATTCTGCCCAAACAAACGATGATTTTCGGTTTCATCAGTTTGTACTGATTCCTCAGCCAGTCAGTGCAGGCAAGCTGTTCATCAGGTTTTGGGTCACGGTTTTTCGGCGGCCGGCATTTAACTATATTTGCAATGTATATGTTTTTATCTCGTGAAAGATCAACAGAGTATAGCATTTTGTCGAGCAGTTTTCCGCCCCTGCCCACAAAAGGTTCGCCTTGTAAATCCTCGTTTTCACCCGGACCTTCGCCGATAAAAAGCACTTCGGCGTCCTTATTTCCAATGCCAAAAACAACATTTGTGCGTGTTTCGCAAAGTCCGCATTTGTGGCAGTTTAGGCATGCTTCTTCAAGTTGATTCCAGTTATCAAACATTTTATTTCTCCTAATTTTGATATTAATATTGAAAAAATTTACTAAAAGGTGTATTATTAAATGTGGAATGATTCCCAAATTTTTTGATTGGTGGTATATATTATGAAAGTTTTGGTTGAAACATCTGCACACCATGTTCATGTCAGTGACGATGCTCTCGAGGTTTTGTTTGGCAAGGGTGCTACTCTTACAAATAAGAAAAACCTCTCTCAGCCGGGGCAGTTTGCTTGTGTAGAAAAGGTTACTGTTGTAGGCCCCAGGGGAGAGATGAAGATGTCAATCCTTGGTCCTACAAGAAAAAATACTCAGGTTGAGGTTTCTTTAACAGATGCAAGAAAACTCGGTATTTCCGCTCCGGTAAGGGAGTCAGGCGACATAGCAGGCACACCTGGATGCAAACTTATAGGACCTGCAGGTGAGTACGAAATTTCAGAGGGTGTAATTGCTGCAAAAAGACACATTCACTTTACACCTGAAAACGCAAAGGAGTTTGGTGTTGAGGACAAGCAGACTGTTTCTGTTAAAATTGAGGGTACAGAGCGTTCGCTTATTTTTGACGAGGTTGTTATCCGTGTTTCAGAAAAATATGCACCTGCAATGCACATTGACACAGATGAAAGCAATGCAGCAATGGCTTTTGGCGAAGTTTACGGTGAAGTTATTGTATAAAATTAATTGAGTAATCTCTGTTAAGGCAAACTTTGCCGTTTAATAAGTGATTAGTATTAAAATGGGCTGTATCAAAACCTTCTTGGCTTTGATACAGTCCTTTTTATGCAAGTTTTTAAGGTGATTATTTAAGCGAAACAAGATATTTCTGTATTGCCGTGCAGTCCTTTATATTGATTCTTCCGTCCTGATTATAGTCTGCATTCGCATAACCGACAGCACTCAAATCAGCATCTAAAATTACATATTTCTGAATAGTTGAGGCATCCGCAATGTTGACAACTCCGTTGTTGTCAGCGTCCCCCAAAAGTGTTAGTGCCGATTCGGTTGTTAGTGCTTTTATAACCAGGTTTCCTCCGATGTCATCATTTTCTTCAATTTTGTAATAGTCCATAACATCCTGAACCTTGCCGTTATAGTAGACATAGCTTGATTCTTTTTTTGAGTCAGGTTTAAAAATAAGTTTTCTTGAGCTGTTTGTAAGCCATTCGTCAACACCCACGGTATTAGGGTCTGTTTTTGTGTTTTCGGTTTTCATTTTTACACCAATGCCTGCTTTGCTTTGTTTAAGTTCAAATTTGCCGGTGTCAACATTTATGTATCCGCTGTAATCAACTTTTCCCGATGCAAGCTCCTGCCATTTTGAAGTATCGTTTGTCGGGGTTTTGCCGTCATCTCCCACCGGTATGTAGTAGACGGTGTATTCATTGCCTATGCTCTCGGTTTCAAAAATAACCTTGTCCAAAAATTCAGGATTAGCGTTAAAATCAAAGGTGTTGATATAGGTTATTTCTTTGTATCCTTTTTGAGATAAAAAGTCAAATTCGCAAATAGCACCAAAGGTTTCTGCCTGGTAAAAATGGTCAAATCCGGTGTTTTTTACATAGTCTGTTATACAGAAAGTAGGGGAGAATTTATTACTGAACAGAGTTGCGTCCTCGTATGAAATCCAGAAATATCCGTTATTGTCATTGTAGTCACCCCAAGTGTTTCTGCATAGCCATGCACCGTCATTTTTTGGTGTAAAGGTATCCTGATATTCTTCGGTGATTCCCTGCTGAATGTCTTCTTCGGTAGGAGTAACCCAGTCTTTTACAGTGAATTTTTCTTTGCTGAAGTTGTCGTCCCAACCGATAATGCTGATGGAATGACCGTTTACGCTTGTTGGAAAATTAGGGCAGTAGTAGGTTGTTCGTCCGTTTGTTTCAAAACTTTTGTCGCTGTGGTAGCTTGCAGCAACTGCTGCATAATCCATAATGCACTTTTTGATTGTGTCCTTGTCACTGCCGTCAAGGTACATTATTCCGGTTACGCCAAAGTCAATTGTTTCAGGTTCCACAGGTTTAAAAAGACTGAAATCTGAACCGAACGGCATAACACTCTCTTTGACTGCACCCGAACGGCTGATGAGGTATCCCGTAGCAATCCATGAATAGCCACCGTCTTTTTCATATGTTCTATGCCAACCGGTTCCGTCACTTCTTGTTGCCCCCCATGCGTCAAGGTGAGCAGTCGAGAGCCAGCTTGATGAGGTGTTGTCTATGTCTTTATTTTTTATCATAAGTGATTCCAAAGCGGAAAGTCCGCTGAAAGCCCAGCAGGATTGTGTAACACCTTGGTTCCTTACAGGTGTAACATAACCCTTTTCAAGCGAGCTGTAAGAGTCTGGAATTTTGCTTGAATCAACATCAAGCGAGGTTAGCTCCGTGTCAATATGAGCTTCTACGCTTCCGACATCTGTCGACGCATTGCTTGTGTTGGTGTCTATAACAGCGGCACTTGCATTAAACGGCAAGGCAGAAATTGTCAAGGCAGCCGTTAAACCTATTGTGGTCAATAGCTTATTCATAATACTCAATACTCCTTTTTAAAATTTTCTTGATATATTAAATAACATTATATCAAAATTAATTATATAAGTAAAGAATATAAACAGTAAAAAAACTAATAATATTTTCATAATATTATTAGTTTTTTATCGGGGAGTGTTTGTATGGAAAGAAGAACCGACCTTGCTCTTGAAGCACGTGAGCTTGTGGGCGAAGAAATTAAGGGTGTCAACTTAGAGGAGGAGCATCGCTGCGGAATAAAAATCAGCAGATTAAAAATAGACAGCGAAAGGGCGTCACGACAGTTAGATAAACCAAGGGGAACATATATCACCCTTGAGCTTCCGCCCTTGACGGATTCGTTCCGTGATACTGATGAGCGTATAGGCGTTATTGCTGATGAAGTCCGTAAATTATTGCCTGTCAACGGGCTGGTGTTGGTAGCAGGTTTAGGAAATCCTGAGATTACACCTGACGCACTCGGCCCTAAGGCAATTTCAAAGGTACTTGCTACAAGGCATATAAAGGGAGAAGTTGCACGGGCAACGGGGCTTGATAAGCTTCGTCCTGTTGCGGCTATTGCCACAGGAGTAACGGGAAAAACCGGTATTGAAACAGGCGAGTACCTGTACAGTATTATTAAAAAGATAAAACCAAATGCGATTGTGGCAATTGACGCACTTGCTTCAAGGCGTCTTGCAAGATTGGGTTGTACGCTTCAGCTCAGTAATACAGGAATTTCACCCGGGGCAGGTGTAGGAAACAACAGAACAAGGCTGTGCGACGAAACCCTCGGAGTTCCTGTTATAGGAATAGGTGTGCCAACAGTGGTAGAGGCCTCTACACTTGCTTTTGATTTGTTTGATACCAATGATGAGGAGTTTTCGTGTCAACTTCGTGAAAAAGTGAATCCAAGCGGAAGGCAGATGGTAGTAACCCCAAAGGAAATTGACTTGCTTATAAACCGTGCAGCTGAGCTTATTGCGTTGTCGTTGAATTCTGCACTTCACACCGATTTATCGGTCAACGATTTACTTTCGTTGATGTATTAGAGGCATAACTTTCTTTTGTTTTGAATATATATTAAAGCAACACCGTACAAAGCCCATATGTGCGGTGTTGACTTATGACAAAATACAAAGAGGTGTCGGTATGGGGAACAGCAAAATTCTCAGAGGTTTAACAATGTTTATGGCGTCTTGTGCAGCAGTTATAGGTATGGTTTCAATTGTACACAGGACAGGCGGATATGTCAGCGGTGAAGTTGCAAAAACATCACAAGCCAAAATTGTTACGGCTGCGGAAAGTTCCACAACCGTGCAAACAGCCGAAAAAGTAAGTACAAGCGGGCAGGAAAAATCCACACAAAAAACATCTGAAACCAAGCAAAGCAAAAGCAATACGACCCAACCGACCACCTCAAACGGCAAAAATTATCCTGTTATTGAAAAACAGTTTGGTGCTGACGGCATTACATATGATAACTTTTCAGTCAAAAATTATACGGACTTTAATTTAAATGTTGCGGATGAATTAAAAAAGAATCTCGGTTTCAAAATAGACAACAGCCATAAGGTGCAAGTTTTGATTTTTCATACCCATACCTGCGAGAGCTATCTGACAGATGACACAGGCTATTATCCTGCCGACTATTATCCCCGTTCAACAGAAAAAGACAAAAATATTACTTCTGTTGGTGATAAGATTGAAGCACAACTCAAAAATGCAGGAATCGGAGTTATTCACGACAAAACCTTTCACGATTATCCGTCTTACAACGGCAGTTACGAGCGTAGCTACAATACCATTCAAAAATATATGAAAAAGTACAAGGACATTAAGGTTGTATTGGATATTCATAGGGACGCTATCGGAGGTGGCGGCGAGGACGGCAAGGTTAAACCTGTTTTTGAATACAACGGTAAAAAGTGTGCACAGGTTATGATAATGACAGGCTACAGTTACGAAGGCGGGGGTTATTTTCCTTTTTGGGAAGAAAATCTGTGTTTTGCACTCAAACTTCAACAAACTGCCGAAACAATGTATCCGGGGCTTACACGACCGCTCAATTTTGGCGAGTACACTTATAACCTGAATGTTTGCAACGGCTCATTGCTTATAGAGTTTGGTACGGATGTAAACACCATTGACGAGGCACAACGCAGTGGAACAATGATGGGCAAGGCACTTGCAAAAGTATTGCAAAACAGTTAAATTGCTGTTATAATACTCTATATACTATTTTAAGGAATTATCAATATGAGAATTTTAAAGCATTTATCAATCATTGCAGCAACATTAATGTTGACTGCCGTTTTGCCTTTGGGTACGGTTTATGCAGAACCCGATGATACTGACAATGTGCCTGATGAAACTGAGGCATACACAGAAGCTGTCGAACCGCAAACTGAGTATATACCCGAAGAACCTCAGACCGAAGCCACTCAGCCCGAGATCACCGAACCCGAAACAGTTGAGCCTGAAACAGAGTATATTCCTCCGACAGAAGCCCCCACTCAGGCACCTGAAACAGAATATACCGAGCCTGAAACGGATGAGCCTGAAACTGTTTTTACAGAACCGCTGACAGAGGGTAACAACTACATTGACTATGTTGAGGAACAGCCTACAACAAGGGACTTATCACAGCTTCCTACCCTTATGGACAGTACTGAAATTGCCGAAAAGCTTCCTGTGGCAGTTGGTGCGGATTCCGAAAACGGCGGTGTCAGTTACATCGGCGGAATAATTTGCTGGATTTGCGTCGGCGTTGCAGTTTCAGTTATTCTTGCATTTGTGCTTTCCACAACCGGAAAAGGTCGCAGTGGAATCGGCAGATATGACAGCGGTGATAAGCTGGGAGGAACACGCTACAGATAATGAAGATAGGAAACTTAGAGATAAAAAATTATGCAGCCCTTGCTCCCATGGCAGGAGTTGCCGACTGTGCTTTCAGAGAGCTTTGTGCAAAGTACGGTTCTGCTTATACAGTTACCGAGATGGTCAGTGCAAAGGGGATTCATTACAACAGTGAACGTTCAGCTGAGCTTATGGAATTAAGCGAACATGAACGCCCGGCGGGTGTTCAGATTTTTGGTGACGATCCTGCAATTATGGCGGATGCTGCAAGGTTTGCAATGAGGTATAACCCCGACTTTATTGATATTAATATGGGTTGCCCTGCCCCTAAAATTAGCGGAAACGGAGCAGGTGCAAGCCTTATGAAAAAACCACAGCTGTGCGGAGAAATTGTTCGTGCAGTGTCAGAAGCAGTTAAAATTCCGGTAACAGTTAAAATGCGTAAGGGTTGGGACGATAATTCGGTGAACTGCGTCGAAGTTGCGAAAATTGTCGAAGCAAACGGAGCTGCAGCTGTAGTTGTTCATGGCAGAACCCGACAGCAGTATTACAAACCGCCTGTTGACCGTGATATTATTGCCAAAGTAAAAAAAGCCGTGAAAATTCCTGTTATTGGTAACGGAGATGTCGTATCCGGCAAAAGTGCAAAACTACTATACGAGCATACCGGTTGCGATTTGATTATGGTAGGACGCGGAGCAATGGGCAATCCGTGGATTTTCAGTGAGATAAATGAGTATTTCAAAACAGGACAAGTTCCGCCTAAGCCCGATTGCGAGGAAAAACTGCGTGTGATGAGACTGCAGGTTGAGCGTATGTGCGAACTCAAGGGAGAATTTCTCGGTATGAGACAAAGCCGAAAGCATATAGTTTGGTATTTGAAGGGCTTTCACGGAGCAGCTTCATTACGCAATGAGGCAGGCCGTGTAAGTACTATGCAGGAACTTGACGGTTTGATTGACAAAGTTCTTAACTCGTAAGGTACAACAAACAGTTGAAAATTGTAAAATAATAATGTATAATGAGTATTGATTTTATATAAAAAATTTATAAGTAAGGAGCAAATTTAAAATGAATTCAATTGATTTTGTAAAACAGTACGACCCTGAGGTCGGTTTGGCTATGGAAGAAGAACTCGGCCGTCAGCGTAGAAATCTGGAGCTTATCGCTTCGGAAAACATTGTTTCTCCTGCAGTTATGGCTGCTGTTGGCAGTGTGCTTACAAACAAATATGCCGAGGGTTATCCGGGTAAAAGATATTACGGCGGATGTTACTGTGTTGATAAGGTTGAGGAAACCGCACGCAAAAGAGCCTGTGAACTTTTCGGTGCTGAGTATGCAAATGTTCAGCCTCATTCAGGTGCTCAGGCAAATATGGCAGTTTACTTTGCTATGCTCAACCCGGGCGATACTGTTATGGGTATGAACCTTAGCGAGGGCGGTCACCTTACTCACGGCTCACCGGTAAATATGAGCGGTAAGTATTTTAACTTTGTTTCTTACGGTGTTGACCCTCAAACACACCGCATTGACTATGCAAAGGTTCTTGAAATAGCAAAAGAGTGCCATCCAAAGCTTATTGTAGCAGGTGCTTCTGCTTATCCTAGGGTAATTGACTTTGCAAAATTCAGAGAAATTGCAGATGAGGTCGAGGCTTTGCTTATGGTTGATATGGCTCACATTGCAGGTCTGGTTGCAGCCGGTGCTCATCCAAACCCTGTTCCGTACTGTGATTTTGTTACAACAACAACACACAAAACACTCAGAGGTCCTCGTGGCGGTCTTATTCTGTGTAGGGAAAAGTACGCAAAGGCTATAGATAAGGCTATCTTCCCGGGAACACAGGGCGGTCCTCTTATGCACACAATTGCTGCAAAGGCTGTTTGTCTTGGCGAGGCTCTGAAGCCTGAGTTTAAAGAATACGGTGCCCAGATTGTAAAGAACTGTAAGGCACTTGCCGAGGGCTTGATAAAGCGTGGCTGCAAGCTCGTTTCAGGCGGTACGGATAACCATGTTCTCCTTATGGATTTGCGTGATACAGGTGTTACAGGTAAGGAGCTTGAGGCTCGACTTGATGACTGCTATATCACAGTTAATAAGAATACAATTCCTAACGAACCGCTCAGTCCGTTTGTAACAAGCGGTGTTCGTATCGGTACAGCGGCTGTTACAACCCGTGGCCTTAAAGAGGATGACTGCGACAAAATTGCCGAGTATATAGCTATGGTTATAAATGATTATGAGGGCAGCCGTGACAAAGTCCGTGCAGGTGTTGAAGAAATCTGCAAAAAATACCCTCTTTACGAATAATGCAGCCTCTTGCGGACAGAATCCGACCAAACTCTCTTGATGATATTGTGGGGCAAAAGCACCTGCTGGGCGAGGGAATGGCTCTTCGTAAAATTATAGAGAGCGGAACAATTCCTAATTTGATTTTCTACGGCCCTTCGGGTGTAGGCAAAACGACCCTTGCAACATACATAGCAAGGCGTACAAATATGACCTTGAAAAAACTCAACGGTACCACTGCGTCTACGGCTGATTTAAAGGAAATATTCAAGGAGCTTGACGGTTTTGCAGGCCTTAACGGCGTTCTGCTCTATCTTGATGAAATTCAGTATTTTAATAAAAAACAACAGCAGACTTTGCTTGAATATATAGAAAACGGAAAAATCACTTTGATTGCTTCTACTACCGAAAATCCGTATTTCTATGTTTATAATGCAATTCTCAGCCGTTGTACGGTGTTTGAGTTTAAGCCTGTTTCGGATGATGAAATAAAAAAAGCAGTGTCTCGTGCATTTTTAATTCTTTCGCAGGAGAGCGGAATTTCCGTTGAAGCAGACGATGACTGTATTGCGGTTATTGCTTCAGCCTGCGGTGGTGATGTCCGCAAAGCAATGAACAGTGCTGAACTTTCGTTTATTGCAACCACTGCGGTTGACGGCAAAAAAAACATTACAAAAGAAACAGCAAAACAACTCTCTCAACGCAGTGCCATGCGTTATGACCGTGACGGTGACGAGCATTACGATATTTTGTCGGCATATCAAAAAAGTATGCGTGGCAGTGATACCAATGCGGCACTGCACTATCTGGCAAGGCTGTTAAATGCCGGAGATTTAATTTCGGCTTGCCGAAGATTGATGGTTTGTGCGTGTGAAGATGTGGGGCTTGCATATCCTTCGCTTATCCCCATAGTAAAGGCGTGCGTTGATATAGCAATGTCCGTAGGTTTGCCTGAGGCGAGGATTCCTCTTGCCGATGCGGTGATTATGGTGTGCAATTCGCCTAAGTCTAATTCGGGCTATATGGCAATTGACCTTGCAATGAATGATTTAAAGTCAGGCAAGTCAGGTTCAATTCCGCGTCAACTGCAGAACAAACACTTTGACGGAGAGGATAATCCGGTAAAGGGGCAGTTCTATCAGTATCCGCACGATTATCCAAACCATTATGTTGAACAGCAGTATCTTCCCGATAACCTTAAGGATAGGCAGTATTATTCATACGGTGACAACAAAAACGAACAGGCATTTAAAGCGTATTGGAGCAAGATAAAGGGCGATTTTTAATATCTGATTTAAGTTGAGTTCATATAATATTCATAACTTGGTAGATTTAGCTAAGTTATTACTCAAAATATTGTATATATTTAAAATTTAATTTTCTAATATAGAATAAAAATCCATTGGTTTCTTTGTTATAATTACAGTGTAAAAGATTATGAACCCATAATATTTATTTCTGGAGGCAAAACAATGAAGACTTTAAGCAAAAAAGCGTTAGGACTTCTTTTGTCTGTACTTATGCTGTGCACAATGATGACAGTAGGCTGCTATTCTGTAATAGCTGCAACTACAGATACAGTAAGTTCCGCTGCAACATCCGTAGAGGGTGAAACAATTTATTTTAAGAACACCTCAGGTTGGAGTTCTGTCGCTTGTTATATGTGGAATGATTCCTCAAAACAAAACAATGCAAGCTGGCCGGGTGTAGCTATGACAAACGAGGGCAACAATATTTGGTCGCTCAATGTTAAGTCAGGCTTTGATATGATTATCTTCAATAATAACAATCAGGGTGCACAGACAGACGATATTTCTTACCCCGGCGGTGCTCATATATATGAAAGCGGCTCATGGAGCGACTACAATCCTGCCGGTACAACAGCACCTCAGCCTCAGTCAACAACAGCGGCACCTAGCGGTTCCTTTGCGGTTTACTGTAAGTCATCAAAAGCAACAAGTATGAATTGCTATATGTGGAACGGCAGCACTGACACTAACGCAGGCTGGCCTGGTGCGCCTATGACAAAGATTGATGACCAGGAAGGCATTTGGGAATATATTGCTGCAAAATCATTTAGTAAGATTATCTTCAATACAGGCGGAGACAGTGATAAAACTGCTGATTTAGATAATAAAGGCGACGGCTACATTTACAACTTTGATTCACAAAAGTGGGAAGAGTACGATCAGAATCCTCTCCAGCTCAGAGCATTCCAGGGCGATATTGATTCTCCTCAGTATATCGGCAGCCAGATTAAGTTCTCAGTAACAGGCAAGTCTGAATCTCCTGTAATTGAATATCAGTTCTCAGTTGACGGTTCAGTAGTTCAGAGCTATTCAACAAGCAACTCATTTGTATGGAATGCAACAAAGGTCGGTACATACAAAATTACAGTTGATGCCAAGGACGGCAACGGCGAAACTAACCAGAAGACTTTAACTTATGAGATTAAAGACCCTTCTAACGAAACAGCTCCTGTTTTCCTTTCTTCCGATCCTGCAACAAATAATCAGGTTCTTCTCAATGCAACAACAAATGTGAAGATTAATGCAGCCGGCGGTAATACAGGTACAAAGCTTCTTTTCTATAAGTATGTTGTAAAGGACCCAAGTGGCACACAGCTTAACACTGCTTATTACACACTCAACAATTCTTATAGCTTTACACCAAAAACACAGGGTGCTTATACTGTAGAGGTTTCCGTACAGGGCAGTGATAACCAGACAGTTACAAGGTCTGTAGTTTACAATGCTGTAAGTAAGCTTGACCCTACCACTTCAACTCAAAAGACAACTGCAACTACAGCTACAACAGCCACAACTGCTACTGTTCCTACATCATCCTCAGCAACAACCCCAACAACAGCTTCAACACCAACTCAGACATCTTCAACACAGCCATCAACAACTCCTGTTAAAATTATTCTCGGCGATGCTGATGATAATGGTATTGTAAATATCCGTGATGCAGCTGTTATCCAGCACTATATTAACAGAAGCTGGACCGGAGCATTTAACTCAAAGAATGCCGACTATGACGGCGATGGTTCTATAACCATTAAAGATGCAACAGCCATTCAGACTGCTCTTGCCGGTATCAAATAACAAAAATAGTATTTTATGACGGTGTTATCCGTTAACACGCATCTGTCTGATAGTTTTTATTAAAAATCGGACAGATGCGTTTGGTGTAAAAGAATTAGTTACAATTAAATAAATGAGAATTTAAAAGGGAGTTGAACTATGATCCAATTTAAGAAAATTATTGCCTTATTGATGGTTATAGCAGTTGCTGTTTCGGTAACTGCAGTTGGTTCAGTGGCAGTTTCTGCCGCAACGGAAGATAAGTCAGCTACCGCTGATGCAAATTCCGATGTTTCAAAGGGAATTACAATTCACTACAAGAGTGATGTTCAGCCATATGTATATTATTGGAACTCACTTCCTGAAAATATAGAGGTTGAATACCCTGGTGCAAAAATGACTCTTGATACAAGTCAAGGGGAGAACTGGTATACTTACGAGTTTAAAGATGTTACTAAAATAAACCTTTTATTTACAGACAAAGATGGCAAACAGCTTTCAAAGGAAACAACAAGAAAAACCGGTGAGTGGTGGTACCTCAACAATGTGTGGAGACGCTCCATCGACCCTGACCCTGTTTCTTCAATTGACCCGCGTGAGGATTCAATCTATTTTGTAATTACAACAAGATTTTTTGACGGTGACACAGGCAACAATGTACATTGTTGGGATGATACTAAAGCAAACAACCCTGACAGCGACCCTGCATGGAGAGGCGATTTTAAGGGCTTGGCAGATAAACTTGATTATATCAAAGCTCTGGGTTTTTCAGCAATTTGGATTACTCCCGTTGTAGAAAATGCTTCGGGCTATGACTATCACGGTTATCATTCAATTGATTATACCAAGGTTGATTCCCGTTACGAAAGTGACGATTTTGATTATCAAAACCTAATTGACGAAGCACACGCTAAGGGTATGAAGATTATTCAGGATGTTGTATGGAACCATACCGGTAACTTTGGCGACGCAACACTTTGCCCGCTTTTCACAAAGGATTACAACGCTGACTTAAGCAACCTCAAGGAGTCTATGATTCCAACCGACTATCTGCTCAAAACTTACGGTCTTAACAGTGCCGAGGAATATTGGGCTCAGCCTGATGCAAAGCAGTATAGCGAAAGACTTATGCTTATGAAAAACACAAATGCTTCGGGTAATAATACAACCAAGGCTCACCCGGGTGAGGATGATTACGGCACAGAAAAGTTGTCAAACAGCGATACTTATAACGCAAACAATTATTGGCACTCCGGATATTTTCAGAGTCTTAACTGGGACGACTGGACATGTAAATATGCCCAGATTGCAGGCGATTGTGTTGACCTGAACACAGAAAATCCTGCAGTTGCAGAGTATACAGTTGATGCGATGTCTAACTATATAAATATGGGTGTTGACGGTTTCAGAGTTGATACAGTCCGTCATATTTCAAGACTTTCGCTCAATATGATGTACAACAAGCAGATTATGGACGCAGCTTCTGCAGCAGGAAGAACAGGTTTCTATATGTTTGGAGAAATTTGCTGCAGATATACTCAAACATGGTATAGAGATCACGCTTGTGAGTCTGTTCCGTTCTATACATGGGATGAAACAGATACAAAATATGCAAACGCATGGAGTTGGGATACCGACGCAAATGCTGTCAATAACAATATGAACCTTACATTTGATCATTATATTGACAATGACAACACTGCAAAACAGCCAACTTCAACAAATGCACTTCTTGACGGTATTAATTATCATACAACGGATTCCTCAAAGGCTTCGGGAATGAATGCAATTGATTTTACAATGCATTGGTCGTTTGACTCAGCAAGCGGAGCTTTTGGTGCGGCTAAGAATGAGGATAAATATTTTAATGATTCAACATACAATGTTGTTTATGTAGATTCTCACGACTATGCACCTGACAATTCTCAGGCAACAAGATTTATAGGCGGCACATCAACTTGGGCGGAAAATCTTGACCTTATGTTCACATTCCGTGGTATTCCTTGTCTTTACTACGGTTCTGAGGTTGAGTTCCAAAAAGGTGTTGTAATTGATAAGGGTCCTGAAATTCCTCTTTCACAGTCGGGCCGTGCTTATTTTGGCGATAATATTGAAGGCGAAGTAAATGCTACAGATTTCAGTGAGTATACAGCAAGCGGTGCAGTTGCCGATACACTCAACAATCCTCTTGCCAAGCATATTACAAAGCTTAATAAAATTCGCCGTGCTGTTCCTGCTCTTCAAAAGGGTCAGTACACAGTAAGCAGTAACTATGTAAGCGGTAATATGGCTTATATCAGAAGATATACTGACAGCGATACTGATTCACTGGCACTTGTTTCTGTAAGCGGTTCTGCTACATTCAAGGGTATTCCTAACGGTAAGTATATTGATGCAGTAACAGGTGATGTTAAAACTGTTACAGACGGCACACTTTCCGTAAGCTCAATTTCCAAGTCGAATATGAGAGTTTATGTATGCTGTGCAGACGGTTTCACCGGCATAAACGGTGCAATCGGCGAAACAAATCTTACTTATCTCAAGTAAATTATACACCGTTCTGTTACTAGAGTTTCAGAACGGTGTTTTTTGATTTAATAAAATACCATAAAACTATTTTTAAACATCAGAACATATTCGTCCAACTTTGCCTTTGGCAATTTAGTGGAAAATTATATATAATAAAATAAGATGTGTAGCAATTACTGCGTAAAGCCAATCAGTAATTGTTGCACATATTTTTTGCAAATTTTGAGGTGATATTATGAAAAAACAAGAAATTAAGGTTGCAGAAAGGGATAAGATGGAGATTTTACCTGTAAGAAGTCTTATGCTTCGTATGGGAATCCCTATTATATTTTCTATGATGATGCAGGCTTTTTATAATATTGTAGACAGTGCTTTTGTATCTAATATGCCTAAAAACGGTGAAACAGCCCTCAATGCACTTACCCTTGCTTTTCCAATGCAAATGTTGATGGTAGCTATCGGTATTGGTACAGGTGTAGGGGTAAATGCCTTGCTGTCAAAATCTATGGGCGAGGGCAATAGGGAGAAGGCAAGTAAAACTGCCGGTAACGGACTTTTTCTTGCATGTATAATTTTTGCTTTATTTTTGATTTTAGGTTTTGTCGGAGTAACCCCTTATATTCAATCGCAAACTGACAACTCTGTAGTTGCTGATATGGCAAGTGATTATCTTTTTATTTGCTGTATTTTTTCGTTTGGCTTAGTTGCATTTAATTTGTATGAAAAATTGCTGCAAGCTACAGGTAATTCTTTGCTTTCGACAATTGCACAAATTTCGGGAGCAGTTACTAACATAATACTTGACCCAATTTTGATTTACGGCTGGTTTGGCTTTCCTGAAATGGGTGTACAGGGTGCTGCGTACGCAACAATAATAGGACAAATTGTTTCGGGTCTTTTATCAGTAATTTTCCATTTAAAAGTAAATAAAAATATAAAAAACGGTGTCACTTATATAAAACCGTCCGCACATATAATAGGACAAATTTATAAAATTGGACTTCCTGCAATTATTGCTCAGGCATTGATGTCAGTTATGACCTACGGCTTAAATATTATCCTCGGCAATGTTTCTGATATGCTTGTGACAGCTTACGGTTTGTACTATAAAATTCAGCAGTTTATACTTTTTGCGGCCTTTGGTCTGAGAGATGCTATAACGCCGATAGTTTCGTACAGCCACGGTATGAAAAGTAAAAAACGAGTGTGTGAAGGCATAAAATATGGAATGACATTTACTGTGATAATTATGGTGATTGGGCTTGTGCTGATAGAAGTGCTTGCAGTGCCTTTTTCAAAGATTTTTGGGCTCTCAGGTACTACTCTTGAACTATGTATAAGTGCAATGAGGATAATTTCAATCAGCTTCATATTTGCAGGAGTGAACATTGCTTTTCAGGGAATTTTTCAGGCACTTAACGGTGGTATTGAATCTTTAATAGTATCTGTATGCCGTCAGCTTGTGTTTATTTTGCCTGTTGCGTGGGGATTTTCTATGCTTGTCAACAGCAGTCTTGATAACGCATGGCTTGTTTGGCTTACATTCCCAATAGCAGAAATAGTATCTTCATTAATCGCCGTACTTCTTATGCTTAGAGTAAATAAAAAAGAAATTAAAGTTTTATCATAAAATAAAGTCTTTGTTATATATTCTATAATGTCGGGATTTTTTGGTTGAAATTTACTGCATATTATGTTATAGTTTTATCTATAGACAATATGATGCGGTGATTAATATGAAAAATGATAAGAATGTAATTTTTACACTGGAGGACGACCTGGGTAACGAGGTTGAGTTTGAGTTGGTTGATGTTGTCAGCTATAAAAATGACGAATACGCTGTTTTGCTTGAGAACACCCCTCACGCAAGTGATTTTACAATTTTAAAAATAGATAGCCTTGACGATAAGGAAGAAATTTATGTAGGCATTGACGATGATGCACTTGTTGAAAAGGTTTTTGATATTTTCAAAAAAAGCCATCCTGATGACTATCAGTACAAATAGGATTGGCAATGATTATTTCCTAAAAATCAAAAGCACCCATCATAAAGATGAGTGCCTTTGATTGTTTAGGATTTTTTGAAATTAATGCGTATTATACGCAACTTGTAAGCTAATTATGTGATTATATAACAGGCTTACGCAATTTCTGCGTTACCAACGTCACCAAGTAAGTTAAATCTGAACAGCTTGCTTTCGTCGTTTTTGTTTTCACAATAAACGGAAGCTTCTGCAATTTTGCCGCCCTCAATCAACTTTGTAAGACCTACCAGCTGACAGAGCTTGCTCTTGAGGTTCAAACGATCGCCTTCGCTTGTAACAAGATAAACATTACCTTCGCAAGTGTCGAGCACGGCAAGGAACTTGGTTACATCGATATCATGCAAACTGATGATTGGTGTCATAACTTTTTCCTCCTTAAAATAACTAAAAAATTTTTCGTGCTGCCATTTACCATTTGGCTGTTTATAAACAATCGCTTTTGCGATTATCAGGTGGACTATTTACCTGACACTTATTATTATACTCAACTCTTAGTAAAAGTCAACAAAGAATATATATTTTGATTGTGCAATATGCTATTCGGAGCGTTAAAATACACAGCAAATAATAAATTTTATTGTGTAATCTACACTAAGGTTTGTTCAAAAGTAAACTTTTATTAAGGTTTGTTAAAATTTACTTTGTTTAAGATTGTCAATTATTTTTTAAAAAAAATTTTATAATTAAGCATTCCTACAAATCGTATGGATTACATATTTCTTTATAAGAAACAAAATGTTCATAATTTTAAAAAAATCGCATTATTATCAGCTTTTTTAAGCTTTTTGGTTGTTTTAAAAAATTTTTATTATTTTCAAGAAAAAGCTTGATGTTTTAAAATGAGGTGTCGATATGTTAAATGATTTTTACAAAAAACTTAAAAGCGGTACGGATATAAGGGGCGTTGCCTCTGAAGGTGTAGCGAATCAGTCTGTTACACTGACCGATGATGTTGTAAATGCTATTACAAACGGCTTTGTTGTATGGATTACTGAAAAAACAGGCAAACTTTCAAGTGAGCTGACCGTTTCGGTCGGCAGAGATTCACGCATCAGCGGTGAGCGTATTGCCGGTATTGTGACAGAAACTCTTAAAAAATTTGGAATTAAAGTTTTCTATACCGGGCTGTCGTCAACTCCTTCTATGTTTATGACAACTGTTGACCTTGACTGTGACGGTGCAATTCAGATTACTGCTTCACACCACCCGTTCAACAGAAACGGACTTAAATTTTTCACACCTGAGGGTGGTCTTGAGGCTGCCGATATTGAGGTTATATTACAGCACGCTCAGGATGCCGATTCCGTACAGTATGCTGAGGGTGGTTCAATTGAAAAAATTGATTATATGTCACGCTACAGTGAGCACCTTTGTGATATTATAAAGAAAGGCGTCAATGCCGAGGATTACGACCATCCTCTTAAAGGCTTTAAGATTGTTGTTGATGCAGGCAACGGTGCAGGCGGTTTTTATGCGGATAAGGTGCTTAGTGTGCTTGGTGCTGACACCGAAGGTTCGGTTTACCTTGAGCCTGATGGAATGTTTCCTAACCATGTGCCTAATCCGGAGGATAAAGAGGCAATGGATTCGATAAGTAAGGCTGTTATTGACAGCAAGGCTGACTTAGGAGTAATTTTTGATACAGATGTTGATCGTGGCGGAGCAGTTGATTCTTACGGAAAAGAAATTAACCGCAACCGACTGGTTGCCCTCGCGTCTGTTATTGCTCTTGAGGGCAGTGACGGCGGTACGATTGTTACTGATTCTGTTACATCTTCCGGCTTGAAAGAATTTATTGAAAAAACACTCGGTGGCAAACACTACCGTTACAGACGAGGTTATAAAAATGTTATTGATAAGGGAATTGAGCTAAATAATAACGGCGAATATTGTCCGCTTGCAATCGAAACCTCCGGCCATGCTGCTATGAAAGAGAACTACTTTCTTGACGACGGTGCATACCTCTGCACAAAAATTATAATTAAGATGGCCCAACTAAAAAAAGAGGGTAAAACAATAGATATGCTCCTTAAGGATTTGAAAGAGCCTGCCGAAAGTAGGGAAATTCGCTTTAAAATCAAAGAGGATGATTTCCGTGCGTGTGGTGAAAGAATCATTGCTCAACTCGAGAGTTACGCTGCCGAGCAGTCTGATTGGATTGTTGCCGATGACAACCGAGAGGGCATAAGAGTTTCTTTTGATAAAGAAAACGGCGACGGTTGGTTTTTGCTTAGACTTTCTGTTCACGACCCGATTATGCCACTTAATATAGAAAGCGATAGTGTCGGCGGTGTTGATAAAATTTATGAAAAGTTTAAATCTTTCTTAAAAACAACGGACGGTTTGGAGTTATAAAATTAATAGGTTAGTTGAATTTTTCTTGAGTTTATTATTTATACTTTTACTGATTGCAGCCAATATATTGGACAAACCTCATTTTTATCAGAAAAATTGCAGAAAATTATCCTATTGCAATATTTTACCTGCTATGTTATAATTATTCTACAAATTAAATAGTAATACCTCGGGGGAAATACGGTGAAAATCCGATGCAACTGCCATTACTGTGATGGGAACATACCCTAAGTCAGATTACCCGATGTATTCAGGTTAATTGCTTTTGGGTAAAGAAAAGTTTAGCCGTTGCAGTATGGGATAACTGCGTGTTATGCAAGGTTTAAAGTTTTGTACTTTGGATCATTGTCATTTATACCTTTTATTCCGTATATAATATTTGTAACTGTCAATAAGCTCCTTGCCCGGCGGCAAGGGGCTTTTAATTTTATCAACTGTGGTTTTAACATCATTTTATGATGTTAATATAAAATCTGCCGTGCAAACGGTAAATAAAAAGGAGAGATTTCAATGAAGAAAAAGTTACTTTCGGTTCTTCTGGCAGTGTGCATTGTTATTGTACCGTTTACAGTATTTGCTCAGGAAACCGACAGCGATGATTATGCGGGTTATCTATATTTATCTGTAGAACGCAACACTCTCGGCCAGGGCTTTATTCGTGAGCCTGAGAAGGTTGGTTACTACGAGGGCGAAAATCTCGCTCAGATTGTACAGAGATACCTCGGTGATGACGCAATTTTTTCAGGCAGTGATTCATCATTGTACCTTTCAGGTATTAACGATGGCGGTGAACCTGAGGGCTGGACAGAAAAGGATGTTCCTGCTGACATCTACAATTATGTAGAGGACTATATTGACGAGAGAGAGGACAGCGGTATCCTCGCAGAGCAGGATTACACACCTTTTTCCGGTTATACATTTTCAATTGATAACAACAGTATGAGTACCTATGCAAGCAGCGTAGAATTGGGTGACGATACATCAACGGGCTCTGCTTACAAGGACGGTAGTGTTATCCGTATAATGTATACTATTTACGGTTGGGGCTTTGATGTTGGCTTTGGTTACGAAGGTATGGGATTTGAATGGGAATCATCCAATACATTTGCCGACAGAAGCGAGCTTATCAAGGCTGTTGCTGACATCAATGCAAATGGTAAATCCGAAGAGTATGGCAAGGCTTATGATGACGCTGTTGCACTCCTCAGCCAGTGGAATATAACAGAAGATGATATTAATAAAGCTCTTGACAATCTTAAGGCATCAAAACCTTTTGACGGTTATCTCTATTTTACTGTAGAGCGTAATACCCTTGGTCAGGGTCTTATCCTAGAGCCTGTAAAGGTTGGTTATTTTGAAGATGAGAGCCTTGCAGCAGTTACCGAGAGAGCTCTCGGCGAGAAAAGCACCTACAAGGGCGACCTCTCTGCCTATTATCTTACAGGAGTGGTCGATGGCGGTGAGCCTGAAAATTGGACAAAGACAGATATTCCGTCCGATATTTTAAATGCAGTTGGCGGTGCCAATGAAATAGATAAAAGAGCAGTTGCCGATACACTCTCTTCATTCGATTATTTCAGCCAGTCCGGCTATATGTTTACAGTTGACAATACAAGTTTAAATGCGGGTGCAGGTTCAATCTACCTTGGTGAGGATAGTTCCAAAGGAAATTGTTTTGAAGACGACAGCGTTGTTCGTGTTATGTATACCGTTTACGGTTGGGGCGAAGATGTTGGAGTTAGTTTTGGATATTTCAAGTTTGATACAACCAATACTTTTGCCGACAGAAGCGAACTTATCAAGGCTGTTGCTGACATAAATTACGAGGGTACTTCGGCAAATTATGGTGAGGCATATACATATTCCGTAAAGCTCCTCAACACTTGGAATGTATCAGAAGAAGAGATTGATACAGCACTTTACGCACTTCAAAATTCGGATAAGCAAACCACTACAACAGCTTCTGTTCCTACAGAAACAACTGCTACAGAAACAGCAACTATTGAAACAAAACCTAGCGTAACAACTGAACCTGTTGTTACAACAACCGAGCCTGTTGCTACAGAGTCAACTCCTACAGAAACAACAGCTGTTGTTCCAACTCAGCCTACAACAAAGACAACTGTTCCTACAGCACCTACAACAAAGAAGGTTAAGGCTACAAAACTTACACTTAATAAGTATAATAAGACACTCAATGCCGGCAAAACATTTAAACTCACGGCTACAGTTAAGCCTACCAACGCAACAAACAAGGCTGTCAGCTTTACTACAAAGAACAAAAATGTTGTTACAGTCACCGCTAAAGGTAAGGTTACAGCTAAGGCAAAGGGTACAACTTATGTAACAGTAAAGACAAAGGACGGCTCTAATCTTTCTGCAAAATGTAAATTTACAGTTAAACAGCCTGTTAAGAAAATTGTCATCAAAAAAGGCAAAAAGAATGTAACAGGTAAAACTATCACACTCAAAAAGGGTGGTAAATTAACGCTTAAAGCGACTGTTTCTCCATCAAACGCCAACAAGAAAACTGTAAAATGGTCAACATCAAGAAAAAATGTTGCCACAGTTAAAAATGGCAAGGTTACAGCCAAAAGCAAAGGTAAAACCGTAATTAAGGCTGTATCAACTGACGGTTCTAATAAATCAGCAAAGGTTACTGTTAAGGTAAAGTAATCTTATAATCAAAAAATGCACCCATTGCACTTGCTATGGGTGCATTACGGTATTATAATATATTGTGCTGACTTCCGACACAATATGGTATGTTATGTGGGAAATCAGCATATTCGGCAAAATTTGGAGGTTAAATTGGATAATTTAACAAAAGAACAGTGCGTTGTGCTCATAAATAAAAAATTCAGAATATTAGGACGCTTACCCAAAAAATCTGACTTTGACCCTTACACTGTTATGATGATAAAGTCCCACCTCGGTCCTTGGCCGAGGGCTTTGGAAGAAGCAGGCATAAAACCCAAACGGGACGACGGTTATTTTGAACGCAAACAAGCAAAGCGTGAACGCAACAAGCAACGCAAAAGAGGATATAACAATGATAAAATTTCTGAAAACGATAAATAATTTAATCTCAATCTTGCTTGTTGTAACTATTACAGCGGGATTTTTTGCAGAGAATATAACTGCTGTTCAGGTTAGTTACAAAACAGCAATACAGCAGACTGCTAAACTGTTTTTATCTCAATCTGTGCCGACAAGCGGAACAACAGACGGGGAATGGAAGTTGATAGGGCTTGTGCGTTCAGATGTTGATGTTCCTAAAAGCTATACCGATGGTTACTACAGCAATGTTTCAAAAATAGTTGAGGAAGCAAAGGGCGAGCTATCCACCCGAAAATACACTGAATATTCAAGGGCAATTCTCGGCATTACTGCAACGGGCAGAGATGCACGCTCGGTGTCAGGTTATGACCTAGTCAGCCCCCTTGCTGACTACGAAAAAGTAACCACACAAACTATAAACGGCACGGCATGGGCACTTATTGCACTTGACAGTAACAATTACGATATTCCTAAAACCAACGCTAAAACTCAAACAACCAGAAGTCTGCTTGTTCAGCACATAATTAACGGACAGTTTGATGACGGTGGCTGGGCAATAATGGGCAGTAAGGGTGATATTGACATTACGGCAATGATAATTACTTCGCTTGCTCCTTATTATAAAGAAAACTCGGTTGTCAAGGCGTCGGTTGATAGGGGCGTACAGTTTTTAAGTAAAAATCAAAATGACAGCGGAGCTTACACAAGCTGGGGAATAGACAGCTCTGAGAGTATATCTCAAACTATAGTTGCCCTCTGTGCACTCGGCATTAATCCAAATACCGACAGTCGGTTTATAAAAAACGGTAACAGTCTTGTGGAAGCATTGCTGAAATTTTACACCGACGGCGGGGGTTTCAGCCATACAAAGGGTGACAGGTACAATCAGATTTCGGCAGAGCAGGGTTTGTATGCACTGGTTGCCTATCAGCGTTTCCTGGAGGGTAAGACTTCACTTTTTGATATGACAGATTTATATACCAAACCTAAGGATACTAAAAATGAAATATCGTCAAAACCTACAGTCCATTCAACAACAGAACATATTTCTGTAACAGAAAAAAACAAGTCAAAAAATTCTAAATCCACAAAAAGTAAATCAAGTAAGAGCAATAATTCCAATAAAAATTCTGCACATACTTCTTCCGCAAAATCCTCAGATTCGGACAGCGTCAGCTCTTCATCTGTTGAAAAAAGGTCTGAAATAAACGACATCGTAACATCTTCGACTGAGCCGTATGCTTCCGGCAAAAAACAGACGGATAAACCTAACGACAGCACCGAAAACAGTAGTCAAAGTTCAACCGAAAAAAATTCCCCAAAAAATACGACAGAGAAAACAATTGAAAAAAACAGTGACAATAATACAAAACCAGTGCTTAAAGAAAATTCATTGGAAAATTTTGAAAAAAATAGTGTTGTCGAAAATACAAACAGACGCAAAACCATAATATTTATAATTCTGGCTGTATTAGCTTTGGCTATTGTTGCGTTTCTGATAATTAAATTCAAAAAATCTAAAAAAAGCGATAAAACATAGAATAATGAAAAAAGATATAATGGCAATTTTTGCTGTGGTAATAATTGTAATTGTTTTGATTATGGGTACAGACTTCCAGACTGTGGAGGAGTATTACCTCACCCATACAGAGGACATAACCGATGACAGCAAAACTGTATTTATGACAATAGAATGTAAAACCATACTAGACAATATGGAACAACTTGAGCCAAATTTGGAGGAGTTTGTGCCTGAAAACGGTGTTATTCTTAAACGCACGGAGTATGTTCTTCGTGAGGGTGACACTGCCTTTGATATGCTTGAGCGTGTTACCAAAAGCAATAAAATAAGCATGGAATACAGCGGCAGTGATTCTAATCAATACGGTACAGCCTATATTGAGGGGATAAACTATCTTTATGAATTTTCTTGCGGAGAATTATCAGGTTGGATGTACAGCGTCAACGGCGAGTTCCCACGCTATGGATGTTCAGCCTATAAACTGAAAGACGGCGACGAAATTGTTTGGAGCTACACCTGTGACCTTGGCAGGGACGTGGGCTGTGAATGGGAGGGTACTTATGAATAATAACAGTGCGTTTGCAGCTATTCATCCAATGGTACTGTTGCTTTATTTCATTGGGGAAATAGTAATAACTATGTTCAGCAGTGACCCTGTGGTTTTGCTCTGCTCGTTTGTCGGCTCGGTGTTGCTTTTTGCCATGCTCAGCAGTTTAAAGCAGTTTTTATCCGACCTTGCATTTTATCTTCCTATGTTGGTTTTAATAGCCGTTATAAACCCGCTTTTTTCGCACAACGGAGTTACTCCTCTGTTTTTTATGAACGGCAACGCTGTTACACTTGAGGCAATTTTGTACGGTTTCGATATTTCGCTTATGCTGATTTCGGTGGTGTATTGGTGCAAGTGTTTTAGTATAGTTATGACAACCGATAAATTTCTTTACCTTTTTGGCAGAGCAGTGCCTAAACTTTCGCTTGTACTTTCAATGGCACTTAGGTTTATTCCTCTTTTTCGACGCAAGCTGAAAGAATTCAGAGCGGTTCAAGGTGCTGTGGGGCTATACTCGCAAAAGGGATTTGTAAACAAAATTGCAAGCGAACTAAAGGTTTTTTCAGCACTGATTGGTTGGGCGTTGGAAAACTCCGCCGATACGGCAAATTCCATGAAGGCAAGGGGTTACGGTCTAAAGGGCAGAACACACTTTTCGCTTTTTAAATTCAGGGTCGGCGACATTATTTTTTTGATTTTTTCAGCAGTATTTTTTGTTGTTACAACTGCCGGTATAGCTGTTGGTCTTACTGATTTTTATTTTTATCCAAGAGTTGCAAAACTATGCTTTGACAGTTTAAAAACTGCGGTGTATTCGGCATTTTTTGTTCTTTCGGTTATGCCGTTTGTTGTTCAGCTAAGGGAGGTTGTTGTATGGAAATACTCAGTGTCAAAAATTTAAGTTTTACCTATCCCGAATGTACGGAGAGGGCATTAAATAACATCAACCTTACCGTAAAAGAGGGCGAATTTGTTGTACTGTGCGGAGCTTCGGGCAGCGGAAAAACCACCTTACTGCGTATGTTTAAAAAGGAGCTTGTTCCGCACGGCGACAGATCAGGAGAGGTGCTGTTTAAAAACACCGAGGTTACGGAAATATCCGATAGGCAGTCAGCCGAAAAAATCGGATTTGTTTTCCAAAAGCCTGACCAGCAGATTGTCACCGATAAGGTATGGCACGAGCTTGCCTTTGGGCTTGAGAGTCTTGGCTATGGTTCGGATTATATCAGACTGCGTGTTGGCGAGATGGCAAGCTACTTTGGTATAACCTCAATTTTTAGGAATAAAACCTCACAGCTTTCGGGCGGACAAAAACAATTGCTCAACCTGGCCTCGGTTATGGCAATGTCGCCTGATGTTCTGATTTTGGATGAGCCGACTTCTCAGCTTGACCCTATTGCCGCCGCCGACTTTATTGCTACAATAAAAAGGTTGAATACAGAGCTGGGTTTGACGGTGATTTTAACTGAGCACCGCTTGCAGGATGTCTTTCCGATAGCGGACAAGGTTGTTGTAATTGAAAAAGGAAGTATAATCGGAACGGGTAGCCCGGGGACGGTGTGCGAAAAGTTAATTAATCACAAAATTTCTGTTGGATTTCCTTCTGCGGTGCGTATTTGGCAAGGTTCACAGCTTGGCGGAAAGTGTCCGCTTACAGTAAAAGAGGGCAGAGAATTTATTAATTCAACATTTCAGGCGAAAAATGTGGAAATATCAAGCACTGCTATTTGTACAAAAAACGCTGTTGAACTAAAAGAGGTTTTTTTTAGATACGAAAAAACCTCAGATGATATTATTAAAGGCTTGTCGTTGTCCGTCAAACAAGGAGAACACTTTTGTATATTGGGTGGCAACGGCTCGGGCAAAACCACAACGCTTAAGGTAATAAGCGGAATTTTGCGTAATCACCGTGGTAAAGTGTTGATTAATAACGAAAATGTCACAAAAAAATCTGCTGATAAAAGGGGAACAGCATTACTTCCACAGAATCCTGACGAGATTTTTTTGAATTCTTCCGTGCGTGATGATTATATTCAACTGCTTGCTGTGAGAGGAATTAAAGGAACAACTGCCGAACAAAAAATAGATGAAATAATTGAGAGTTTAGACATAGCCCATCTTATGGAAAAGCATCCATATGACCTTAGCGGTGGTGAACTGCAAAAGACGGCTATGGGTAAAATCTTGCTCAATGAGCCAAAAATTCTTTTACTTGACGAGCCTACAAAAGGGCTTGACGCATATGCAAAGCAATCGTTGAAAGATATAATAAAACAACTGAAAAGCACCGGTGTTACCATCATCACCGTTACACATGATGTTGAGTTTGCTGCCGAAACTGCCGACAGGTGCGGTCTGTTTTTTGATGGTGAGGTGTTGTCGGTTTCTGTTCCGCAGAAGTTTTTCTCAATGAATAATTTTTACACAACATCAGCATCACGCATAGCACGGGAGCGCTTCAAAAATGCTGTCACAGTTGAACAAGTTCTTAATGCAATGGGGGTTAAGAATGAAAGGTAATTATATAAAACTTCTTGTTCTGTGCCTTGGTGTGCCTATTATCGTTGCTATGGGAGTGTTTTTGTTCAGCGACCGTGCCTATGCTTGGGTTTCGCTTTGCGTGGCGGTTCTGGCAATTGTGCCTATATTTATATCTTTTGAAAAGGGCAGTCATTCGTCAATAAGGCTTGTTATACTGGCGGTGATGATAGCACTTTCGGTTGCAGGTAGGTTTGTTTTTGCGTGGCTGCCGCATTTTAAGCCTGTCACCGCAATGGTAATTATAACCGGAATGTACCTCGGTTATGAGTGCGGATTTGTCTGCGGTGCGTTCACTGCATTGATTTCAAATTTCTACTTTGGGCAGGGCCCGTGGACGCCGTTTCAAATGTTTGCGTGGGGGATTGTCGGGCTTGTGAGTGGAGTGCTGGCAAAATATTTTGAAAAGTATGTTTTGGTTTTGTTTGTGTACGGTGCTGCCGCAGGTGTGCTGTATTCGTTTATACTTGATGTGTGGACAACGCTGTGGTGGGACGGCAGTTTTAATTTTACTCGTTTTATTGTGAATATAACAACGGCGGTTCCTGTTACAGCAATTTATGCAATTTCAAATGTGATTTTTCTGTTTTTATTATCAAAACCGCTTGGCAAAAAGATAAAAAGAATAAAAATAAAATACGGAATATAGTTATTGAATAATTTTAAATTTGCTTGACAATAATGTAAATTAGTAATATATTATAATTAATGGCAAAATATTACATTATTCTTAAGGAGTTAAAAAAATGGCAGAAAACAAATATGCAGGAACACAGACCGAAAAAAACCTGCACACAGCTTTTGCAGGTGAGTCACAGGCAAGGAATAAGTACACCTTCTATGCTTCAAAAGCTAAAAAAGAGGGCTTCGAGCAGATTGCTTCGCTATTCTTAAAAACAGCCGATAACGAGAAAGAACACGCAAAAATTTGGTTTAAGGAGCTTGAAGGCATTGGCACAACAGCCGAAAATTTGCAGTATGCGGCCGATGGTGAAAATTATGAGTGGACAGATATGTACGAGGGTTTTGCAAAAACAGCTGAGGAAGAGGGATTTCCGGAGCTTGCACAAAAGTTCCGTCTTGTAGGTGCAATTGAAAAGCACCATGAAGAGCGTTACCGTGCATTGCTGAAAAATGTAGAAACTGCTCAGGTGTTTGAAAAGAGCGAGGTAAAAATCTGGGAGTGCAGAAACTGCGGTCATATAGTAATCGGCACAAAAGCCCCTGATGTTTGCCCAACCTGTAACCACCCACAGAGCTACTTTGAAATCAATGCCGAAAATTATTGATAAATTCAAAAATGCTGTCCTAAAACACTAATGTTTTGGGACAGCATTTTTATCATAACATAGGAAAAACAGCGGTAACGGTCATAAAGCATTCAGCGTTGTCATTATGAATTTCTGCAAAAATGTCGCCGTTCATTTTTCGTAAAAGTTCACGGCAAATGTAAAGCCCCAGTCCGCTGCCATGGTTTGATCCGGCATTGGAGCCTCGCCAAAAGCTGTCAAAAATGTGAGGGAGCTCGTTCTTTGGAAGTTCGCAACCGCTGTTTTTTACTGAAATAAGTTTGCAATCCTCCTCATCTGCAAATGAAATATTAATCATCCTGCCGTCACCGTATTTGACGGCATTTTCTATTATGTTCTGCAAAATCTCCACACTGCGGTCAAGGTCACCTTGTATCAAACAATCCGAAAACTTTTCAATAAAAAAGTCGATTTTTAAAAAATTAAGTTTATCGGCATAAAACTCCTCAATTTCATCTATAAGTGAGGATAGGTAAAATTCGCCGTCTTTTACTTCAAGATTTTAAAAATCTTCATTTGAAGCAGTGATGATTTTGTCAACATAGTCTTTGATTTCCTTACATTTTTTTGAAATTCCCTGGGTCACTTCCTGCTTTTTGGCTTCATCTTTAAACAGATTTCGCTCCAGTGCCTTTGAGTAAAGTTCAATTGTCGCAAGCGGAGTTTTTATATCGTGTGAGAGCGACAGCACCAAGGTTTTCTTTTCTTTCTGCAATTGCAATTCGCTTGACTTTTGTTGTTCCAGGTGTTCTCTCAACAGGTCAAGACCCCAAATGAACTTTCCGAAATACCGTTGTTTTTGTTCCTTTAGCGGTACGGTTAGGTTGCCTTTGGCAAGTTCCTGCGGAAGTTCGCATACTTTTTCAAATGGTTTGATGATCTTTTGCCGTATGTAAATCATCAGTAACAACACAAATATAGTTATAATCGTAATTGATATATTAATAATGTAAACCGAGTTATTGCCTTCTGTTTTGTAAGAGTAGTCAAAACGGTAGGGAATACCGTCCACTTCAATAATTAGGTAGTCGTTGTCGGATTTATAAAAATCTTTCTCGTTATACTGTTCCACATTTGTTATGTAGTAACATCGGCTGAGGTCGGCAGTGCCGTTTTCGGAAATCTGTCGTGCAAGACGGCTTGCTTCAACACGATAAGGGCGGCCGCTGCCGCCCTCGTCAGAAAAATGTAAAATCAAATTTGTTGCTGTAAAAACCGCAGCGATTGCCAAAATCACAAACACACAAAGTTTGTTGAATCCCCTCATTTTGCACTCCTTTGGTACTTGTAGCCAACTCCCCATACGGTGAGAATATGCTGAGGCTTTTTTGGATTTTCCTCAATTTTTTGCCTGAGCCACTTAATGTGAACCGTTAGAGTTTGCTGTTCGCTGAAGCTTTCAGTACCCCATATTTTGTTAAACAGCATTTCTTTGCTGAGTGTTTTGTCGGGATTTTCTATAAGCAGAGTAAGCAGTTCAAACTCCTTGACCGTCATTTTTATAGGAATACCGTTTTTTGAAACGGTGTGGGCGGTTTTGTCAAGAATTATTTCGCCGTCTTTAACGGTATTCTTATCGGAAAATCTTCGTTTGAAAATTCCGCTGATTTTTGCCAGAAGAATATCAATGTCATATGGTTTTTCTATATAATCATCGGCACCAAGTATAAGTCCACCGAGTTTGTCGTCCTTTTCGGTTTTGGCACTTACTATGATTATGGGGGAGTTTGAGGTTTCACGAATTTCTTTGCAAACGGCAAGTCCGTCAAGCCCGGGAAGCATAACATCAAGTACCAAAAGTCTTGCACCGCAATTTTTAAAGTAGTTAAGAGCGTCCTCGCCCGTGGTGCAGTGGTGTGTTGAGTAACCTTCGTTTTGCAAAAAGTCACAGAGTATTGACCCCATTTCAATGTTATCTTCAACAACGAGTATGTCTGTCATAGCAACCTCATAAAATTATGTAACAAATTTACTTTTAGCAGAGTAATAAGGTCTGTAAGGCATTACCCTGTAATTTTACCAACCCAGTTCCATCAGCCAATTGTTCAAACTTCGCTCACGCTTACGGATGTCGTCATCTTCGGTAAATCTGCCTAAATTATACTCTCCTTTGATACTGCCGTCAACAATATAAATGGTTCTTGTGCATTTTGCCGCTACCTTCACATCGTGAGTTACCAGCATAACCGTTGTTCCTTCGTCGTTTATTTTGCCAAGCTCATTCATAACTTCGTCAGAGCTTGTTCTGTTTAACGCACCTGTAGGTTCGTCGGCAAAAATTACCTTTGGAGAGTTCACCATACTTCTGCAAATGCAGGCACGCTGTAGCTGACCGCCGGAAACCTCTGTTATGTCATTATCGGCAATTTCTATAATGCCAAGCTTACGCATAAGTCTTTTGCCGTATTCTGCCTTTTCCTTTGAAGATAGGGTGTTTTTGCGTGATTGCAAAGCAGGGAGTATGATGTTGTCAAGTACGCTGAGATTTTTCAGCATATACATCTGCTGAAAGATAAACCCCATCTCGTCAAGCCTGAGTTCGGCGAGCTTTTTCTGGGGCAGGGAGTGAATATCACTGCCGTTAAAAATCACTTCGCCTGCGGTTATATCATCCATTCCCGAAACTGTGTAAAGCAGGGTCGATTTCCCCGAGCCGGACGGTCCCATAACTGCAAGCATTTCACCCTTCTCAACTGTGAAGTTGACATTTTTAAGAACATTGTTCTGGCGTTTGTTTGTGATGTATGTTTTGCAAAGGCTGTTTACTTCAATAATATTCATAAGTTGCTCCTTATTCTATACTGTTTATTTCGGATGAACGGATTTTTAATATCGAAAGTGTTGTTATAAATACCGCAAAAATTGTGAGTACAATCACGGCAAGAGGATAGATGATGTAGCTTTCAAGCACATTTACATCAAAGGTTATATTGTAGGCTCCCATCATACGGAAGATTGCACCTGATGAAAGTTGACCGACCGGATCTGACAAAGCCAGTGCAAGCAGTGTTGAAATTACCATAACTATGAATATACGCAGAACCTGCCAGGCTATTATTGAGCGGTTTTTGAAACCGACGGCTTTCAGCATAGCAGTTTCGCCACGCTCTCTGGTGAGGGAAGTTTTTTCCATAAGTACCGCTACAAGAATGTTTATCAAAAGTACAACAATAAGTACCATTGACCGTATTCCCGAAAAATATTCTGCAACTCCGCCTATAAGGTAGTCGACATACTCGCCGGCAGATTTTACATCTTTGTCGGGATAAAGCTCTTTTATACGCTCAATACGGGATTTAGCCTCAGCAGATGAAGGGTTATCGCAAAAGCGTATTTCGTAGTCAGACATACCCGTCATTTCTGTCATATTAAAGTTTTCGTCCTGATAAAAACGAATTCCCTCGCCGAGGTTGTTCATAGATTGGTATATGGCGGTAACAAGATATTCCTTTTTGCCGTGTGTTGTTGTTACATTAACGGTATCGCCGATTTTGGCTTTGATTTTGTCGGAAATAATATGGGTGATCGCAACTTCATCGTTATTCTGAGGTGCCGAACCTTCCAGCAACGGGTACATATCGGTTGTTGTGCCAATACCGATAAAGGCAAGTGAATTTGAAGAACGGCTGCCTTTTGCAATCGTAAATTTGTAACAGGTTTCGGTGAAAACATCGGCTTTAATGTTGTTTTTAGCCAAGGTATTTTTAATATCGCTTAATTTATCTTCAAGTTTTTGCTTGCCGTTTTCGTTCCAAAGCGAAAAATTGTCTTCTTCAATAATTGTTGCGTCACAAGGTGCTATACCCAGAAGATTGATAAGCTCACCGCTTTGCAAGGTGGAGATGGTGTTTATTGTAATTGTAATTAACAGTATTCCGATAGTGAAGGTTGTAATCATAATTGCATAGCGTTTAAGGTTGCTGATAATGTCATTGACAGCCATAAAAACAGTAGGTCTTATGCGAAGTTTTGAGAGCTTCAGCAACCCTTTGCGTTTGTAGCGTTTGCCTGATTCACCGTTTCGTATGGCGTCAACAGGGGTGAATTTTTTAACCTTTGCAGTGCTCATACGGCAAAATAGCATTACAACGGCAACCACAGCAACAGCACAGATAAAGTTGAGGATATAGAAGCTTTCGGAAGTTATTAAAATGCTTTTTGAAGTTTCTTTAAGAAAAATATTTCCAAAAGGAATTGAAACCGCAAACCCCACAATTGCACCTACAATTGACATAACAAAGTACTTTATAGTATATATAGTGCGGATTTTACCGTTTGGAATACCAATAGCCTTCATTATACCGATTTCTCTAAACTCGTTGCCAAGTGTGAAAGTTATCGTAAACCTAAGTATGATAAGGGAGATGATTATAAGACACACGCTTACAATAAGCAAAACGCCCGCAATAATCATTTCCATAAGATATGTTGTCTTCAGCAAATCTTTGGAACCGTTAAAAACCAATGTGTTGCATTCACTCAGAGCGGTTTCAAGCTTGTCAATATCTGCTGTGTTTTTTACATTTATAAAGGTGATGTCGCCTTTGTACTCGTTTATATTGTCCTGATTTTTGTATTTTTCGTAGTCGTTTTGGTTTATGAGAAAGCGTGCTATACCCATTACCATAGAGCCAAGTGAGGCGTCCTTGAGTGCACCTGCAACAGTGAAAGTTTTTGAAACATTACCCAACGGGACTTTAATTTTGTCACCTATTTTAATTTTATGATCATCAAGGAAACTCTGCCTTAAGTAAACATCACCCCTGTTAATTTTTTTGATTTCATTATTGTCTATATCAAAGTATTTTTGCAAAGAACTCTCTATAGGGCAAAGTACACAGCTGTTTGTTGAGGTGATCTTTTTCCCTTCCACAGTGATTTTGCTCGGAATATACAGAATTTCTTCATTTTTACAGTATGTAACATAAGGTTGTTTTTCAGCAATTTCAAGTGGACTTTTGCTGTCAGGAGCAATTCCTTTTTCAAATGTAATATAGTCAGCAACTCCCGCTTTTTCAAAATAATTGTCAAGGGAGCTTGTTACAACAGACATGTTGTTTACGCTTGACGAAACAAAAGTAACTGCTAAGATTATGAATATAACAATGATAATGTTCATTGTCTTTTTTCTTTTAAGGTCGCGTTTAAGTATGTTAATGTACATAGTTTTTCTCCGATTATGAGTTTTGTTGTGTTTTGTTATTAAGAACCGAAAGGGTGTTTCAGTTTGTCAACAATACTGTTGCCAATTAAATCATACGCTGAGTTGTAAACCTCTGTAGCTTTACTTTTATCTATTTTAATTTTATGGCTGATTTCGTCAATAATTTTGTTACTGTTCTTTTTTGAGAGGAAGAAATTGCTCTCAAAAATTCCGTTAACAATCTCGCTTTGATTTTCGGTCAGTCCTGTTGCGGATGAAAGTTTTTTGATAAATTCGGTCTTGTTCATAAAGATTACCTCCGTTTTTGTTGTGGCTATAGTATAGCAGATTAATTATTAAATAATCCTTAAATTTTTTAAAAAATATAAAATTGCAATCTGGTATTATAAAACAATAATAAACTGGCTATTTAATTAATACCAATATTAGTTATAATATAAAACATAGTGTCGATACTGCTAAAAACCTATCAACTTATAAGGAGTTGTTAATTATGAAAAAGTCAAAATATTACAATCTTGTTTTAGCGGCACTTTTTGCCTCGATGATATTTGTATTAACTTTTTTTGTGAAAATCCCTGCACCGCTCGGGTATATTCACCTTGGTGACTCTGCAATTTACCTCGCAGCATCACTTTTACCTACACCTTATGCTATTGCAGCAGCGGGAATCGGCGGAGCTATGGCTGATGTGGCAGGCGGTTACTGGGCTTTTGTACCGGTTACTTTTATTGTTAAAATTCTGCTTGCACTTGTCTTTTCTTCAAAAGGTGAGCATGTTCTAGGTTTTCGCAACATTATTGCACCTATAATCTGCTTTGCTATTACTGTTTTCGGCTATTTTGCTTTTGAGATTTTCTATTACGGTAATGCAGCATACTATGAAATGCTCTTAAACCTCATTCAGGCAGTCGGCAGTGCAATTGTTTACTATTTGTTTGCAGCTGTATTTGACGGTGCTAAACTAAAGAACAGATTTGCAACAGCAGGTTAATTTATGAAGCAAAAGAGAATTCTCTGTATTAATGATATATCTTGTATGGGTAAGTGTTCGCTTACGGTGGCACTTCCCATAATTTCAATACTCGGAGTAGAGGGGCTGTCGCAAATAAGCGATAGCCTCTCAACACATAATAAACAAAGAAGAATTATGAAATATTGTTGCACAAAACAGAAAAAGCGATAACACAAACCGGAGGGTGGGAAAAATCCCATCCTCTCTTTAATTTTATGA